>NC_020053.1:146518-446651 GCF_000317145.1 Chamaesiphon minutus PCC 6605
TACTAGTAGGTTGCTCCATTGAATTTAGCCAGATGCACGGAATAATTTAGGTCATCATAAATTCCATAAGTTTTAATAATTCAAGGTTGGCAATAAATTGCTGGGAAATTTGGGGGAATTTTCACTCTTTTTTTAATATACCGCTAATAGCATTTAGCGGTATATGCTTTTTCTGTAGTTTATACCAGACATCGGTTAGAGCCGATTCCCAAATTTTGATGTTTTCGATCGAAAAGCCCACAGATCTAACCCGATTTTTGGGAGTGGAAAGGTAAGAGAATATTCAGGCGCAGGGTAAATTTAAACTAAATCTGCCAAAACATTAGTAGCCTGGGCCTGATATTTATGACGATTATCGTCGTAGCGATTGAGGGTGTTGAGATTGGCATGACGGCTCAAGCCTTGAGCGGCTCGAATATTACCGTCGCTGGCATCAAGGTAGGCGGTGATGGCACTGTGCCTGATTCGGTGAGGGGAGACTACCTTCTCGATCCCCGCTGATTCACTAAACTTTCGCACCATTCGATAAATAGTGCTGCCATCGAGTCTGTGCCCCTTGCTGCGGCGATCTAGACTAGTGAAAAGGGGATCTGACGATTCTCCGCAGGAGACGCTGCGCGAACGATAATCGTCTCTGACGGCCAACCATTGTGAGATCGCGATGGTGGTTGCTGATGATAAGTCGATCTGACTTTTTTGCATCTTCCCCTTACCCAAAATCGCTAATCTTCCAGATGCGCTAAAATCCCCCATATCCAGGCTACAGATTTCATTTCGACGCAAGGCATTGTCCCAAAGTAATCGCAAGATCGCATAATCTCTGATCCCTTTGACGGTGCTGCGATCTGGAATTTGCAGCATTTCCCTAAACCCTGCTACCTCAATCCCCGTAGTGTCGCCATAACTCTCTACTTTTAGACAGGCGACATCGGCCAGATTGAAGCTACACTGCTCTACGGTACGTGCGTAATCAACGAAGGATTTTAGAGCTGAGAGCCTTACGTTAATCGTGCTGGGGGCTAGCTTGGCTTCAATCAGCAGTTGTCGGTATTGTAGGGCTTGATAGACGGCTTCGGGCTGATATAGGGACAGAAACTGGCTCAAAAGCTGCTCTGATGCTTCGCTATTATAGGTACGGCGACAAAAATCGGCGATTGCTTTGCTGTAGTTTCTCTGAGTATTGGCAGAAATTTTCAGGCGCAGGAACTCAGCCAGAAGTTCTGAGGAAGACCGAGTGACTTCGGGTAAGTTAGGTACTGGAATGGTTTTGGAGACTGGCGATCGCATGGAATTCATAGGCAAGTTAGAGAGCGACTTTACTTGCTACAGATACTGGCATTTTAGCGCAAAATAAGCACACGACAAATTAGTTTATCGCGTTCCAATTTTCCACTTGATGCTCTCTCAAGTCGCACGGTGTCACGATCGAAATTAAGAACGCGACAATGTTTTTTTATCTAACCACCAGAGCTGCAAACAAACGCCTGGACTCATATTCACGTTATGCAAGATTCTCAAACGTGAAATTACGAGATCGATTGAAAGCGTCCATCCCTTGTCACTAAACCTAATAACAGATTTACCCAGACTGGCAAGAATGGCTGGAACAAGGTGAATTATTAAGCACCGCGACAAATTTGCCAGCAATGGTATAGATAGTCCTCGCCTTTCTATACCAAACATTCCTGAGAATTTGCTGAGAGGAGCATAAAAAATATAAATCTAAAAATTCAGGAAACTATAAGTCTCATTTCAGGTGTGACTCAAACCTTGTTGCGATTATATAAGTAATCGCTCTTAGACCTTTTATAAACCAACACCAGGATAAATAACATGAAACTCACTTCCCTTCTAGCCACCACGATCGTTATTAGTGGCACAGCAGTCTCGATAACTTCTTTACCAGCATTCAATCCTAATTCTTTCCAGGCATCCGCTCAAAGCATGAGTGAAAGCAAAAGTGAAAGCCAAGGTAAAATCGACCAAATTCTGGCTATCAAAGGTAAGCCTGGAAGTGGGGATTTACTCCGCAAGTTGTACCCAAAAGATCTCAGCCCCATTGGCATTCAAGTAGGTGGGGCGGGTATGGTAGTCAACCTATATAGTAAAAAGGACAACACGACACTTTCACTATGTACGACTTATGATGTAGTTGTCGCTGCAAAAAAAGGTCGGATTGCTAAGTTCAAACCTAGTGAGGTCAAATAATACAATCTTCTTCGATCGAATTAGGAGCATACGCTCTTTGCAACGAGATCTGCCGATCGAACTCGCGATCGCGACAACTTAAAGCTTTACCTACTCTCTCAAGTAAGACAAGATGATTTGTCTTGCTTGAGAACTATTGCTTGCAATCTGATGATAGAGTAATGTATCCTTCTTTTCTAATCAATGTGAAGTTAGATCTACTCCTGAAATGAGAGTAACTAAATCAACGATGAATACAATATTCAATCCCATTCTCAGGGCGGTCGCTGCTGGGATTTTTTGCAGTTTAGTCACAATTCCGATTACATTGATATTTCGATTAGTACGATCTCCGCAAAAATAAGATCCTTAATTTATACACTGCTATTTCTTATCAAATTCTCAGGAAACTATCAAGACAGACTCAGGGAAGAGCCTCATAGTAGTAGTCAAGTCAAACAACTAAGAGGTTAACCCTTATGAAACGCTTCGCGCTTGTCGGTTTATCAATCCTTTGTCTATCTTTAGCTGCAACTACATCTGTCAAAGCAGAAACACGTATGGAGACTCTGGCAATGTCCACAGCAACAATCGTCAATAATCCTGTTGTCAAAACAAGAATCACCCCATTTGCATTAGTTTCTCTTGCTTATCAAGGTGAGTATCGGACGCAAGGCATCCCTGGATTTGGTTCGTTTCAGTCTGCTGTTTCTAATAAAAAAATTACAGCCAAAGATTTAGTCAAAGCAGCGATCGATGCCAATCAATTAACTCCAGAGACTCAATCCGATCGCGCTTATCTCAATGCGCTCGAACTGCAACTATCGTTTGCAGATAGCTAATCGATCGATGTCTTGTCAAATTCTCCGCAACTACTCAATATTATCTCAGGCAAGAGCCTGACGATCGTAATTAAGTCAAACAACTAGAAGGTTAACACTTATGAAACGCTTTGTACTTATTGGTTTATCAATCCTTTGTCTATCTTTAGCTACCACTACATCTGTCAAAGCAGGCACTCGAACCGAACAGATCGCCATGTCAGCACCAACAGCAACAGTAACTTCGATCGACAATACACAAATCACCCCGTCTGTATTGTCAATCCGGACAGGAACCAGAACTGGAGTTATTGCGATGTCCACAGCAAAGATCGATAACGCACCTGCTAACACAAAACTCACTCCGTTTGGATTAGTTTCTTTAGCTTATCAAGGTGAGTATCGGATGCAGGGCGTTCCAGGATTTGGTTCGTTTAAATCTGGTGTTTCTAGCAAAACAATTACTGCTACAGATCTAGTTAAAGCTGCAATTATCTCAAATCAATTATCGCCAGATACTCAAACCGATCGGGTTTATCTCAATGCTGTAGATCTACAATTGTTAAACACACGACAATAATCGAGTGCGATATGAATTGTGGTTTATCGCAAACAGATAAAGGGCTAGAATATTTTTCGCGTATTTTGGATCGATCGAGGTATTCTAGCCAAGTTACAATTAGTTATTGGGTGTCAACGATCGGTATCAACCCGAACGCGATAGTCTCCAGCTCATCCTATGGCAATATGGAGCGATCGGTTTGAATCTTACATTTATCGATTTTCAGGCAATACTCGATAATTTTATCTACCTCAACTCGTGCATCTTATGAAATTATTACCTTGATAAAAGATCTGCATAAATTGTAAAATGAGTATCGAATTTGGGCGAGAAATTTGTGGCAAGCTCAGTAATGCCGAAACACGAGAATGGCTAGTCACCAATGGAATTGGTGGTTTTGCCTCCGGTACTGTTGCTGGACTGCTCGCCCGTCGCTATCATGGCTTACTCGTCGCCGCATTACAGCCGCCCTTGGGTCGAACTTTATTACTCGCCAAACTGGATGAAACAGTCGGATATGACAATCTTACTTATGCTCTCCACACCAATCGGTGGGCAGATGGTAGTGTGGAGCCGCACGGATATCGCCAGATTGAAAGCTTTAAATTAGAAGGCACCATCCCCACTTGGCAGTTCGCTTGTGCGGATGCTTTGTTAGAAAAACGGATCTGGATGCGGTACGGAGCCAACACCACCTACGTTCGCTATACATTAAGCCGCGCCACGCAACCGCTAACCCTCACGCTCAAAGCTTTAGTCAATTACCGCGACTATCATGGTATTACTCAGAGTAACAACTGGCAAATGAATGTCGAGCAAATCGAAGGCGGCATTAAAATCGCTGCCGACGATCGCGCTACACCGTTATATTTATCGATCGATACAGGCATTGCCACACCCGCCCATAATTGGCACTACGGTTTCGATCTAGCCGTAGAACGATATCGCGGTTTGAGCGATCGCGAAGACCACTTCCACGCCGCCACCTTTGAAGTTACACTCAATCCTGGTGAATCGATCGTTTTTGTCGCTAGCACCGAACCACAGCCTCATCTAGATGGGTTACAAGCACTTAAATCTTACCAAGATCGAGAACACAAGCTCCTAAACCTCTGGAAACAGGAGCGACCCAAAACCACCAACCACAAACAAGATTGCCATGCTTGGATCGAACGATTGGTATTAGCCGCAGACCAATTTATCGTCAATCGATCGGTTCCTGGCATACCCAATGGTAAAACTATCATCGCGGGTTATCCCTGGTTTGGCGATTGGGGACGCGATACGATGATTAGTCTACCTGGATTGACGATCGCGATGGGAAGACCGGAAATTGCACGTTCTATTTTACTTACCTTTGCTAAATATGTAGATCGGGGAATGCTGCCCAATCGCTTTCCCGATGCAGGTGAAGTGCCGGAGTACAATACCGTCGATGCGACGCTGTGGTATTTTGAAGCAATTCGGAGTTACTACGATGCCACCGCTGACGATGAATTGTTAGAAGAACTCTTTCCCGTGCTGGCAGAGATTATCGATTGGCATTGTCGGGGGACTCGTTACAATACTCATCTCGATGCTGGCGATGGGTTACTATATGCCGGAGAAGCGGGCGTACAATTGACGTGGATGGATGCCAAAGTCGGCGATTGGGTAGTGACACCGCGCATTGGTAAACCGATCGAAATTAATGCCCTCTGGTACTGTGCCTTGCGATCTATAGCCAAGTTTGCGCGTCAGCTTGGTAAACCCGCTCGCGAATATGATGTACTTGCAGATCGAACTTTAATTAAATTCTCCCGCTTCTGGAACGCTGAGACTGGCTATTGTTATGATGTCCTCGATAGTCCCGATGGCGATGATGCCTCACTGCGTCCGAATCAAATCTTTGCCGTGTCGTTACCTGGAATGGGCGCAAAAGGTTATGCACCACTACTTACGCCCGATCGACAACGTGGGGTTGTGGATACTTGCAGCCGATCGTTGTTAACTTCACACGGCCTGCGTTCTCTGGCTCCCAACCATCCTCAATATCAGGGGCATTATGGTGGAAACCAATTACAACGCGACGGAGCCTATCATCAGGGTACGACTTGGGGCTGGTTGTTGGGTTCGTTTGTGTTGGCACATTATCAGGTATATGGCGATCGAACTCAGGCAAGACAATTTCTCGAACCGATGGCTCATCACTTGCTGGCACACGGTTTGGGCACTTGTAGCGAGATCTTCGATGGCGATGCGCCGATGAATCCACGGGGTTGTATCGCTCAGGCTTGGACTGTTGCTGAAGTTTTACGCGCTTGGGTGGCGATCGATCGATAACCCAATGTCGAGCACGAGCAGAATTGGGTTTACCACTGGCGTTCATCCCTTTCCTGCTTCGATCTCGTCCAAAGTTCAATTCAGATCGCTCGACAATTTCTCAGGATTTTCTCAGCAAACTCTCACCACAACTTTAGCAAAAGATCGCTGTTCTCTCAGGAGAGTTATCTACACTAACTTCATCGAGTTAGGAAAACCAAACATGAAAATATCTAAAGTTTTAACCAATAGTTTATTCGCAGGTTTAACCATTTTACATTTGAGTATTGCTGGGATTGCCCAAGCCGATCCCAATGCTGGGCATGGAAAAGCTTATGTTCCCATGATGGATGCAAAATTTCCCACGATGTCAGCAAAATATGGGATGGGTGTCACCCCTTTTAACTTAGTCTTTTTAGCTTTTCAGGGTTTCTTTGCTAGCGAAGGAATTCCCTCTGCGGCAGGTCTCGAACAAGCTTATCGAAATGGGACGGTAAAACCAGAAACATTAGTTAAAGCCGCGATCGCGATGAATCGACTGCCAGCTAGTTCGATCGATGACAAAACCTATTTGGATAGAGTTAAATCGCAGTTGGATGACTTGACTCGCAACAATTAATGCGATCTGGAGGTTTGAACTTCAGTTGTTATATTTTTCAATTACTACCGATCGTCTCTAGTCAAATACTAGAGGCGATCGGGAGAATTTATTAAAAATCCATCTACACTTGCATCGTTTCATCAAATTCTCATTTTACTCTCAGGAACGGCTCAGGACTGACTCAGATCGATCGAGTACGATCGTTGAGTAGATGAAAACCTAATTAATCAACTTATCGCTGGTGTGGCGATTTCAATTGCCGTACCAGCCTTTTCCTAGAGAGATAAGGCACACAACAATGACGATCGCGCTAACACAAGAAGAAATTAGGCTACAGGAAGCACATAACCGTACAGCTCATTGGCGACGCTGGGGGCCATATTTGAGCGATCGCCAGTGGGGGACGGTGCGAGAAGATTATAGTCGCTATGGTTCGGCTTGGGACTATTTTACTCACGACCAAGCGCGATCGCGAGCGTATCGCTGGGGCGAAGATGGCTTGTTGGGGATTTCGGACAATCATCAGCGGTTGTGTTTGGCAATTGCTTTATGGAATGGTGAAGATCCGATTCTTAAAGAGCGATTATTTGGGTTGACGGGGAATGAGGGCAATCATGGGGAAGATGTCAAGGAATATTACTTTTATCTTGACAACACGCCGATGCATTCATACATGAAGGCGTTGTATAAATATCCCCATCAAGCATTTCCTTACGATCGATTAGTTGCCGAAAATCGTCAGCGCACGCGGCAAGATCCAGAGTTTGAACTATTAGATACGGGGATATTTGATGACGATCGATATTTTGATGTCTTTGTCGAATATGCCAAAGCTGGTGCTGAAGATGTGCTGATGCAAGTTACGGTCATCAATCGCGGATCTGAAGCTCGATCGCTCCATCTACTGCCAACGCTGTGGTTTCGCAATACCTGGTCGTGGCATGGAGATGAAGAGAGTAAACCAACGCTCCAAGCAATTCAGACGAGCGACGATCTGAATATTATTGAAGCAAATCATCCAACATTAGGGAAATATTGGCTATATGCTCGTGGTAATGGCAAACTGTTATTTACAGAAAATGAGACTAATAACGAACGCATATTTAGTAATCCAAATGCTGCGCCTTATGTCAAAGACAGCATTAATGATTATATTATTAATGGAAATAAACAGGCTGTAAATCCAGATCGTATCGGCACGAAATCTGCGATTCATTATGTGCTATCGATCGAGCCTGGAGCCACCCAAACGATTCAGTTGCGCCTTAGCGATGTCCCAAATTTAAAGGAACCGTTGGGTGATGATTTTAATGCAACTTTCGCACTTCGCAAACAAGAAGCAGACGCATTTTATCACCGAGTTACACCATTTTCCCTGAGTGAAGACATGCGAAATGTGCAGCGTCAGGCATTTGCGGGGATGTTATGGTGCAAGCAGTATTACCACTATATCGTCGAAGATTGGCTCAAGGGGGATGCTAGCGAACCGAAGCCACCCGCAGAACGCAAACAAGGCAGAAATCAGGAGTGGTTTCATCTGTATACCGATGATATTCTGTCGATGTGCGACAAGTGGGAATATCCGTGGTTTGCGGCTTGGGATTTAGCGTTTCATTGTATAACTTTAGCGACGATCGATCCCGACTTTGCCAAGTATCAATTGGATATCTTGACCCGCGAATGGTATATGCACCCCAATGGACAAATTCCGGCTTATGAATGGGCATTTGGCGATGTTAATCCCCCCGTTCATGCTTGGGCGACTTGGCGCGTTTATCAGATCGAGCAGCAAATGTATGGGAAATCCGATTCCCAATTTCTAGAGCGCGTTTTCCAAAAACTAATGCTCAATTTTACCTGGTGGGTGAATCGCAAAGATATTCGCGGCAATAATGTCTTTCAAGGCGGATTTTTGGGGCTAGATAATATTGGCGTATTCGATCGCAGTAACGAATTGCCGACGGGTGGATACATCGACCAATCTGATGGCACCAGTTGGATGGGGATGTATTGTTTGAACATGCTCGAAATTGCTTTAGAGCTAGCAAAAATTAATCCAGTTTATGAAGATATTGCGAGCAAGTTCTTTGAACACTATTTATATATTGCCAATGCCATGAACCACATTGGTGAAATGGAAGCATCATTGTGGAATGAGTCAGATGGTTTTTATTATGATGTGCTGCATTTGCCCGACCATCGCCAAATTGAAATGAAAGTGCGATCGCTAGTGGGATTAATACCGCTGTTTGCGGTGGGAACTTTGGAACCGGAAACAATTAAAGCTTTGCCCAGCTTTAAGAAGCGGATGGAATGGTTTATCAGAAATCGTCACGATCTGCGGCGTAATGTTGCTTGTATGGAAACCCCTGGCAGAGGAGCTAGACGATTACTGGCGATCGTTTACAAGGAGAAATTGCAACGCATTTTACAAAAAATGTTGGATGAATCCGAATTCTTTAGCGATTATGGCATTCGGGCAATTTCTCGCCACCATGCCGAACATCCCTACCATTTTCAGACTAATGGCATGGATTTTTATGTCAATTACGAGCCAGCCGAATCGACGAGTGGGTTATTTGGCGGGAATTCTAATTGGCGCGGCCCCGTCTGGTTCCCAGTCAATTTTCTCCTGATTGAATCGCTCCAAAAGTTTCATCATTATTTTGGTGACGATCTCAAAGTTGAATGCCCGACGGGTTCGGGGCAAATGCTGACATTGGCAGAAGTGGCGATCGAATTATCCCGACGACTGACGCAAATTTTCTTGAGAAATTCCGCTGGAAATCGGCCTGTTTATGGTGGGGCTGAGAAGTTTCAAACAGATCCACATTGGCGCGATTTAATCCTGTTCTATGAATATTTTCATGGGGATAATGGAGCCGGAATTGGTGCCAGTCATCAAACGGGCTGGACGGGACTTGTAGCGCAGTTGATTCAACAATTGGGCGAACGTGACATGGCCGATCGACAGCCAGATCTAGAGTCAGAAATTCACTTGAAATCGATCGATTAAATCGTAAATCTTAGCAACAAATATTGGTGGTAATCATGTTAAATATACCAACTACGCAGATGAATTCATTGCAATTATTACCAACATACGGACAATCAGCTTGGCTGGATTATATTCGTCGCAGTTCGATTACTAGTGGCGAACTCCAACAGATGGTAACAGCAGGGGAGATTTGGGGCGTGACCTCAAATCCAGCGATTTTCGAGAAGGCGATCGCGGGCAGTACGGATTATGATGATGCCATCCAAGCATTAGAAACCGAACACGATCGAGATGCAATTGACCTCTACGAGCAACTGGCGATCGCCGATATCCAAGCCACCGCCGATATTCTCGCCCCGATTTACGCCAAAACCGATCGCCGCGATGGTTATGTCAGTCTCGAAGTCGCTCCTTACCTAGCCAACGATACGGAGCAAACACTCCAGGAAGCGCGGCGGCTGTGGCAAGCGGTCGATCGACCCAATCTGATGGTTAAAGTTCCGGCTACCGACGCGGGGATACTGGCGATCGAGCAACTGATAAGCGAAGGAATTAACGTCAATGTCACCTTATTATTTTCCCAAGCAGCTTACGATCGGGTTGCCACCGCTTATATATCAGGCTTGGAGAAGTATGCCGATGCGGGGGGCGATGTCAGCCGAGTTGCTAGTGTGGCTAGTTTCTTTATCAGCCGCATCGACACGGCGATCGATAATCTCATTACCGAGCAACTTAAAACCACTACCGATCGAAAACAGCAAGATCTGCTCGCATCATTGTCGGGACGGGTGGCGATCGCCAATGCCAAACTTGCTTATGAATACTATCAAAACCTCTGTCAGAGCGGGCGGTGGCAGCGACTCGCCGCATATGGGGCGCAATCGCAACGGTTGCTATGGGCGAGTACGGGTACGAAAAATCCCCACCAAAGCGAGGTTTTATATGTCGAGGAGTTGATCGGTGCCGATACGGTCGATACCATTCCACCAGCGACTCTGGCTGCTTTTCGCGATCGAGGTACAGCTAGTGCCACGCTCACTAAAGATGTCCAAATCGCTCGTGAAGTGCTGTCGAATCTCGCTCTAGTCGGAATTTCCCTCTCTGATGTGACAGATCGATTGCTGCAAGAGGGATTGCAATTATTTAGCGATGCCTTCGATCGATTATTGGGTGCGGTGGAGCAGAAACGGCAAGCAGTCTTGAGTAAAGTGAAATGACGATCTTAGCTGGTGATATTGGCGGTACAAATACCCGTCTGGCATTGTTTGAATCGAATGGAGGTACGCTCGATCCGATTCTCGTTCCGAGAGGCTTTGCCAACGAGTCAGCCACCTTTCCGAGCGGCAATTATCCCAATCTAGAGGCGATCGTTAGTAAATTTCGATCGATTCATTCCCAGCCGATAACTCATGCCTGTTTTGGGATTGCGGGGCCAGTCAAACACGGTCGCTGTCAGGCAACCAATCTACCGTGGGTCGTCGATGCCCAGGTTTTAGCTACTAGCTTAGATCTAGCCACCGTGGGTTTAATTAATGACCTCGAAGCCAACGCTCTGGGCATTGCCGTCCTCCAACCCACCGACTTTGTAACTCTCAATTCTGGCGAACCCGATGCTGATGGCAATGCCGCACTCATTTCGGCGGGCACGGGTTTAGGCGAAGCGGGGCTGTACTGGGATGGTCGAGCATATCGATCGATCGCCTCCGAAGGCGGTCATGCTGATTTTGCGCCTCGCGACGAGCTGGAAATCGATTTATTACGTTATTTAATGGCTCAATTCGGTCGGGTCAGTTGGGAACGAGTCCTCTCTGGGTCAGGATTGTACAACATCTACAAATTCTTGCGCGATACCGGACGGGGAACGGAACCAGATTGGCTCTCAGCCGAAATCCAGCACCAAAATCCCCCCAGTGTCATTACTCAAGCCGCTTTAGCCAGAGAGTCTATCCTGTGTGAATTAACACTAGATCTATTTATTTCCATCTACGGTGCGGAGGCTGGCAACCTGGCACTCACCATGAAAGCAACGGGAGGAGTATTTATCGGCGGTGGGATCGCCCCCAAAATCATCGAACAAATTAACGGTTCGACGACGTTTATGGATGCCTTTACTGCTAAAGGTCGGATGGCATCACTTCTCAAAGCAATGCCAGTACGGGTGATTCTCAATGACAAAACGGCTCTTTTGGGTGCAGCAGTTGCGGCAAGTAATCGATCGCATAGCGTCTTTTAATAACCCAATCTCGTTATAACTTCAGCGGTTTTAACCGCTGGTAATATTTCAGTCTGCGTAGGCGGACTTTGCATCATTAGCAAAGACATTGCGTAGGGTGGGCACTGCCCACCATCTAGGGTTTAGGCAATCTCTATCTAATAAATGTTTGCACATAGCTTCTAACTAAATAGCCGAATTTAAGACTTCAATCGATCGAACAAAATCTATCAAATCGGAGACAACACATGACAGCACGAGTAAAAGAAATCCTCAGTTGGTATGGTAGCGACAATCCTGGCACCCTGACCAACCTGGCTCGCTTACTAAATCACGGGAAACTTGCTGGCACCGGAAAATTAGTGATTTTGCCTGTAGATCAGGGCTTTGAACATGGCCCCGCCCGCAGTTTTGCAGCAAATCCGGCGGCTTATCATCCCCATTATCACTTTGAATTAGCGATCGCGGCAGGATGCAATGCTTATGCGGCTCCCCTCGGTTTTCTCGAAGCCGGAGCCAGAAACTTTGCCGGACAAATTCCGTTAATTCTCAAAGTCAACGACCATGACGTGTTGGTCGATGAGCCAGACCCATTCCAGGCATTGACTGGCAGCGTCCAGGATGCTCTCCGGCTGGGCTGTGTGGGCATTGGTTTTACGATCTATCCTGGTTCTACGCATCGCTTAGAAATGTACGGTCAAATCCGTGCCTACGCTGAAGAAGCCAAACGGCATGGGTTAGCCGTAATTATTTGGTCTTATCCACGCGGATCGAGCTTGAGTAAAGCAGGCGAAACCGCGATTGATGTAACCGCTTATGCCGCCCATATTGCCGCCCAATTGGGTGCCCATATCATCAAAGTCAAACTGCCCAGCGAGCAGATCGAACAGGATGCAGCGCGGAAAGTTTACGAGCAACAGCAAGTACCGATTCATACTTTGGCAGAGCGCGTCCGGCATGTGGTGCAATGTACCTTTGGCGGCAATCGGATGGTGATTTTCTCTGGCGGTGCGACCGAAACCGACGAGAAGCTGCTGGAACAGATTCAGGCGATCGCGGATGGTGGCGGATTTGGCTCGATTATTGGGCGCAACTCCTTCCAACGCTCTCAACCTGATGCGTTGAAATTACTAGACACCATTATGGGGATTTATGGCAACGCCTGAGACGCGATTCGATCGAGATCGTATTCCTAAAAATACCAGCGACTGCCGCAATTAACCAATCTCTTCATTCAACAATAGAGACAACAAATGAAAGTTACTCAACTCAAAAGCGAAGGTAGCGAAAATGCTCGATTTCGGTGGATTACTGTCACAGGTGCGGAAGAACTAATAGATGATGGTCTAGATATCATTCAAGGCTTGAGCCAAAGTCAAAAGACCCTGCCTTCTCGCTACCTTTATGACGATCTCGGTTCGGAATTATTCGAGCAAATTACCGATTTACCCGAATATTATCCCACCCGCACCGAGCAGTCGATTATCGAGAAATATGCCACCGAAATTACGCGATTTACAGGTGCGTGTGAATTAGTGGAATTAGGCAGCGGTAGTTCTCGTAAAACTCGCATTTTATTGGATGCTTACACTCAGCTAAATCGCCAGTTACATTACTATCCGATCGATGTCAGTGCGGGCATTCTCAAGGCAACAGCATTAGCATTACTCGATCGCTATCCCCACCTTCAATTGTGTGGGATTGCGGGAACTTACGAGCAAGCATTAGCACAGTTACCCCCAGCAGAATTAGAAAATCGACTGCTGATTTTCTTGGGTAGCACCTTGGGCAATCTCACCGACGAGCAGCGGAGCAGTTTCTTGAACCAAATCAAACAAGCACTTCAGCCTGGAGAATTTTTCTTATTGGGTGTCGATTTACAAAAACCGATCGAGACGATCGAAGCTGCCTATAATGACGATAGAGGTGTGACTGCTAAGTTTAATCTGAATATTCTCAGTCATCTCAATCATCGCTTTGATGGTAACTTCGATCTCAATCTCTTCAAGCATTTGGCTTTTTACGACTGCAAACAACACCGGATTGAAATGCACTTACGCAGCCTAGTAACTCAAACTGTTTTTCTAAAAGCATTAAATTACCAATTCACCATTAATGCTAACGAAACAATCCACACAGAAATTTCGCACAAGTTTCAATTACCAACTCTGGTCGATATTCTAGCAACTCACGCTTTTAAGCCGCTCCAAATCTGGACGGATTCACAGGATTGGTTTGGATTGCTGCTATGTCAACGTCAATGTACGGGGGAGGATTGTCCTTGAATTCCAGAACAATCTATCTTTCTTCACGATCGACATCAATATCAAATCAAAATCGTTAACAATAATGACTCTAAATATTTACTTTCTCCGCCACGGACAAACAGCCTCCAGTCGTGGCAATCTATTTTGTGGATCGATCGATCCATCTCTAACTCCCGACGGTGAAGAAATGGCACAATTGTTTGCAGCAGCTTATGCCAACAAACCTTGGGAGGCGATTTATTGTAGTCCTAAAGAACGGGCAATGTTAACAGCCGAACCTTTGGCAAATAAGCTAAATATGGAGGTACATTTGCGCGATGGATTGCAAGAGATTAATTATGGTGCCTGGGAAGGCAAGGATGTGGATACAGTTAATGCCGAGTATCACGATGACTATTTGCGGTGGTTGGCAGATCCGGGCTGGAATCCACCCACAGGCGGCGAAACAGCAATGGCGATCGCGGCTCGCGCGCTAGCGGTAGTTGAAGAAATCAGTCAAAAACATTCCACAGGCAATGTTTTAGTCGTATCGCATAAAGCAACAATTCGGATCTTGTTATGCAGCCTGCTCGGTATCGATGCGGGGCGATTTCGGTATCGATTGGGAATGCCTGTCTGTGGTGTGAGTATTGTCGAATTTGGCAAACATGGCCCACTATTAAAAGTACTTGCAGATCGATCGCATTTGACCGATCGATTGCGCGATCTCCCAGGAACTTGACATACTCGTACTGCTAGATAAGTTGAAAATTCCTCTATTTCTGGGACTCCCATATCTTTGGGATGACGCTTGCTATGAAATAAAATGTATCGAACGATCCACTACACGTATGTTTCTTCTGTAAGGTAGGAGTAATGCTTAAGACGGATTATGTCTCTAACTTGCTCTAGCAGTTTCTTAGGGAGATTTTACATAATGTTTCAATATGTTGAAAAATGCAGCAGATCCACCTTGAATAGGATGATAGGCAGAAACATTCTGCTTCTATATGGAGAATATGCTGAATTTTTCAGTCGATCTACCCGAATTTGGGTGGATAGGTGGAAAGTTTCCGCCTAATAATAGTTCTGCCGCTCGCGTTTCGGGTGATGACAGTGATTTGAGGCTTACTAGTGAGATGGATAAAAAAGCACCTACCGAGATTCTGAAGATCTAGTAGGTGTAGGGTGGTTTGAGTCGTCCTTTAGTCTGAATTAAACTGTTTCTGTGAGTTGATTGTTCAAGGCTACGGCATCAATTTCGTAACGTTGAAACAGTTCGCTCAAAATAGCTTTGTCTGTTTCAGCGAGTCGGACTACCCCCCACAAGAGATGCTCCGTTCCAATCGACTTTTTACCCTGAAGCCGAACAATTTGCAGGGCAAGCTCCAGAATGAACTTACTTTGTGGACTGAACTCTAAATTCTCACGAGATTCAAACGAATGCTCATTGGTTTCGATATCCAACTTCACACCGTTGGCTCGAAGTAAACGAGCAGAAGTGGTGGTTGAATCAGCCAGTAATCCAGCCAGGAGGTGTTCGGGTTCGACTTGCAAGTTTTGCGATCGTGCTGCCTCATTGCGAGCAAAATTGAGTGCGTCGATCGCCTTTTCCGTGAACCGCTCGAACCCAAACTCAAAGCCAAAGAAATTTTTAACCCGCTCAACTAGTGTTTGCATCGTGTGCTTTGCCTCGTAAATGAAAACGTCTTCGATTGCGACGTGAAACAGGTTGGCAATTTTGAATGCCATATCTAGGCTGGGGTCAAATTTACCTGACTCAAACCCATTTACCGCCTGACGACTGACTCCTAACTCTCTAGCAAGGTCAGATTGTGACCATTGATGCAGTTGTCGAAGTTCTTTCAGTCGATTTTTCATGGGTCTGCCTGCTTGCCGTCAAGTATTACTTTACATCTTAGCAAAATGGGTTGTCAAGTGTTGCTTGACAAATATATCTGTGGTATCGATTGGAGTAGTTAAGGCTCTCGCTTCAAGCGCGGCAGAACAACGCTGTTGCAGCGGACTACAAATTTGCTTGGTGCTGTGGTACAAGTCTTTGGTAGCCGCTGAACAGCAACGTTAGATGGCTTCGGTTACAGGTAGCGGATCTGTCTGGAAATCATCTGTTGAAGTTTAAGTTTTGGTCAGACAACAGCTTTTGGGTCAGTGCCATACCATCTCACAGCCAGTTCATAAAGACGATCGAGTGTTCCCGATAACTCTTTGCCGCGTTCAGTGAGCGTGTAAGTAACCTGTGGTGGAATTGTGGGTTCGTGGTGACGATGAACCAGTTCAAGAGACTCTAAGAGCCTTAACCGTTCCGTCAGCACTTTAGTCGAGATCCCTTCTACTTTTCGCCTGAGTTCTCCAAATCGTTGTGAACCATTGGTATCCAGAACCCAGAGGATGTAAAGTGTCCACTGTCCTGAAATTTGTTTGAGCAATATCTCTAATGGGCAGGATTGAGTTTCAGTCATGGTAGGGGGAGCATTAGGCGATGAGTAGTTACCATTTGGTTCCTACTTTACTTTAGCAACCACCTGTTTTATTGTCGAGAAGACAGATTCAATTTCCGATCGCACCCCTATGAATAGTATTTTGCATCTTGATTCGAGTCCTCGTGGCGAGCGATCCAGATCTCGCCAACTCGCTAGCAACTTTATGGCAGCATGGCGGGATCTCCATCCAGACGCAACGGTTACGTATCGTGACTTGCGCCAAACTCCAATTCCTCACATTACTGAGGATTGGATTGAAGCTGACTTTACGCCACCAGAATTACTTAGCCCAGAACTGCGAGAGCAGCTCAAGTTATCTGATGAGTTGGTTGACGAGTTTTTAGCTGCCGATCGATGTCTATTCAGTGTGCCGATGTATAACTTCAGCGTGCCCTCAAATTTCAAAGCCTACATCGATCAGATTGTGCGTGTAGGTCGAACGTTTACGTTTGAGAATGGTCAAGGTAAGGGGCTAGTCAGCGGGAAGAAAGTTATGTTCATTACGTCACGAGGCGTTGAATTTAGTTCCGGTTCGCCCTTTGAGGGATTGGATGCTCAAGAGCCAGCTTTGCGTAATATTTTTCAGTTCATGGGAGTGACTGATATTGAGTTTATTCATGCCGATGGTCTAGACATGGGAGACGACGCGCGGAAAAGGGGGTTGGATGAAGCACAATCTAAAATTCAAAAATTAGTGGTTGATTGGTAGTGCCAGCCAGTTAACGTTAGTAGTTAGGAGAAACTGTGACACCAGAAGAAATCATTCAATACATCTGCAATCGTCTCTCAGGTGTAGTCCCAAAAGCCAGTTGGGGCGAAACGTCGCTGTTTTACAATCCTGGTTACATGTTGCCCAATGGTGTTTATTTCTGCACAATCAAACAACACAATGGCGAAAACGACAAAGCATCCAATCTCGATCGAGAAGATGTGTTTAGAGTTGCGATCGGGCTTACCCCAAAAACCTATGTTCGCTTATTTGGTCGGAGACCAACACGCCCTGGCAAAGGTGGTATTGTTGCAACGGAACACGATTTTACAGAGTTAAATGAGCTGATGCCACATCCAATTTACGCCTGGATATCCTGGGTACAAATCCTTTCCCCTAGCCGAGACAAATTTGAGGAGGTCTTCCCTTTAATTGAGGAGGCGCATCAGGAAGCAGTCAAAAAATTTGTGAAAAAGACAGCTAACAATCGTGTTGCAGCGGAACAATGAACTCGATCGGTTGAGTGCCAGAGGCGATCTATGTCCGCTGTACACGGTGGTTAGCTTGCTGAGTTATCGGTGATGCAGTAATTTTGAGATTATCTGTTATTTGACAGGAGCTGAGATGAATTCTCTTTTGCAGCAAGCCTTTACCGCTTTCGATAACGGGCAACTTCCTAAAGCTGAGGGGTTGTATTTACTGGCTCTTAGACAACACGCGGAAGCCAAGGATGAGAAGTATAAAAATGCAGCGAACGGTTTAGCTTTTACGTATAGCTTGCAAAATCATTTCGATCGAGCGCGAGAAATATACAGCAACTTGTATGAGATTGTTTGTGCTGAGAATGACCTAAAATGGCAAGCCATCACACTGCATCAACTCGGGATGGTGGAGAGGTTGGCAGAAAATTTTAAGGAAGCTCAACAGATTTTTCGGCATGAGTATGATTTTCGAGTATCGAACTTACCAGGCGATCTCACGGGCTTCTGTGCGAATCAATATGAGCAAGGTTATTTGTACTTGAAGTTAGCGTGCTTAAGCAAAGCAGAGCAGGCAATGTCAAAAGCATTGGAAATGGCGCAGCAAGCAGGAGATCGTATGTGTATTGGATGCAGTTATCGTGGTCTAGGGGAAGTTTATCTAGCCTTGGGCAATCTCAGCAGAGCGAAAGAGGAGTTTTTATTCAGCATGAAAGCATTTGAACAAGCTGGCGATAAGATTGCAGTTCTGGAGGTTCAAAAATTGGTAGAGGCACTGACGGGCACAGCCCAACGGTGAGGCGGTATTTTGAAGGTTTCTCGTCAGAGTTGAGAACATCTCATTGCGAGGAAATTCGTAAAGGTGTTGTTTCAAAATAATCTGTAGGAGAGTTATTCATTGAATCAGCAGCGTTAAATTAGGATTGTTGATTGCGATCGCAAGTCAGCTTGCAGCGTTACTCTAGAATCAATAGCGTTTTAAGAAGCAGATGGTAGACGCATTATCGGGTGGTTGCTTATGCGGAGCAGTACGTTACAGAATCGACCAAGTTTTCGATGCAGTGTACTGCCACTGTTCGATGTGTCGGAAAAGTGGAGGTGCGCCTGTTGTCGCATGGGTAATTGTGATACCAATTTAAATGGTGTTGACGACAGATAGTGCATCTAAAATGAATGGATATCCGGTAATACTCGCAATGATTTCAGGAGTTAGTTCTGCCAAAAGTTGCCCTACCTTGATTTGAAGTTCTTCCAGAGTTTTGACTGAAGCCCATCGTAGATCAGCTTTGAGATATTGCCACAAGTGCTCAATTGGATTTAGTTCTGGGCAATAAGGTGGTTGAAATATCAGGATAATATTTTCTGGTATCACCAATTTCTTGCTGGTATGAAAACGACCATTGTCAACTTGAATAACATTGAGACTATCTGGATAAATCTTGGCAAATTCATCCAAAAACCGTTGAAAGCACTCGGTATCGACATGAGAGAATTGCAGAAAAAAAGACTCTCCTGTGGCTGGTTCAACCGCCCCATATAGCCAAAATGCCTTAAATAGCCATTGCCATTCTCCAATCGGTTTAATGCCGCAAGCCGTCAGCAATCTACCAATTAACGTTTTGAGTCCAAACCGACTTTCATCTTGAACAAAATACCTTAAAGGTCGCTCATTCTGGCGATCGAATAAACTTAACAGTTCCAAGTCCGAAGCTAAGTTTTTTTAAAAGCCAAACGGCTGTCCCGATCTTGCTTGTAATGTTGTGGTCGTGCTACTTTCAGCTTGGCTTTGAGCCGATAGCGGGTCATTTGATAAACCGCATGATACTCTGCTTCGACGCCTAACGTTTCGGACAACCATTCCTGGACTGCTCCATAGCTATCAAATCCATTTTCTGGATCTTGTAATCGTTTTGACAACGACTCTTCTGCCCAGGTCGGAATTACCCGATTGCCCCCGCCTGGGCTACTTTTGACACTTTCTAATGCTGCCAATCCTCCGGTGCGATAGATTCTTAACCATTCTTGTAATGTCCCTCGATGTCTCCCAATTGCTTTAGCAATCTTGCTGATGCTGGGTGCCTTCTCTTGTTTGAGCCAGTAGAGTACCTGGAGCCTTTCCTTGACTATCGGCTGGCTGGCTTGATGTAATCTTGCGGTTATTTCTTCTAAGCTCTGTGCGATCGTAATTGAGGTTTTTCCTGCCATCTCTATCTCTCTTATCCTCCATTTCTCATTTTAGCCGATCTGTCATCCCTTAAATTTAAATTGGTATGAAAACCGAGAATTTTCAACTGATTCAAGGTTCTACGGTGGATTATGCTTCTTCTGAGCAAGGCTTCCGTTGTTTCTGTCCAGTTTGCGGGTCATTGCTGTTTTATCGACACCAAGGAGCAGATTATCTTGAAATCACGATTGGGACATTAGACGATCCAGATCGGGTTGAGCCACAGGTACACCTTTTTGCAGATGACCAAATCAAGTGGTTCAAGCTCCAGGATTTGCATCCTCGCTATCACGATAATGTGATGCCGCATCCCAGTAAACGAAATACGATGTGAGCCAACAGCGTAGCCCAACAATTCCATTGCACACCGACTGTTGAAAGATGGTTGGTTGAGTTCGAGAGGTAGTTCGCGGCGGGTGAACGGACTCGTTAAATTTACTGGAGTGAATACGCCTCTAGTCCAATGTCCAATCATGACTCACAGCATAGTGACAAAACTGTTCCACAATCTCCGAGCTTTGCTGCTGTCGCCACTTAATCCCGATCTTCCGTTGAAAATCCAAATCGACTTGTTTGAGTCTGGAGATCGCGATCGAATGTAGATTAATTTCTGGACTGGGGGAAGCAACCCGAAGCTTGAGATCGTTTTTTGAGTAAATACTTTAACTTAAATGCCTCCGCCCTTGCCGATCGTGAATTAACTTTTGTTCGATCGCCAACTTACGGCGGTAACTATATTGCCCATATACACCGATCGATTGCGCGATCTGCCAGGAACGTAAGCAGAAATTTTCCTCAATATCTAGGATGTAGATGTAATATGCTTCATAAATACGATCGATTTCCAAGCCAGATTGAGATATGAATGTTCTAAATTCTAAATCGCTGTTGATGTTACTTCAAGGAACGATTGCCTATCGCGATTTGGTAAATGGACAAACGCTATTTTATCAAGGAGATCCGGCTGAGTCAGTTTTTGTCGTAGAGTCAGGAAAAATTAGACTCGCCCATTTCACTCAAGCTGGAAAAGTCATTCAACACTATGACGCAGTAGCTGGGGAGAGCTTTGCCGAGGCAGCATTGTTCAATTCAGTCTATGATTGCGCGGCAATCGCTGAGATCCCCTCAAGAGTGATGGTGTTGTCCAAAGAGATTTTATTCAAGACTTTAGAACAACAGCCGACGTTAGCAATGGAAGTAATGGCACAACTGGCGAAACGGGCGCATCACCTTAAAGTCCTCCTGCACCTCCGCAGTATTCGCTCCCCGCGCGAGCGGGTTCTCCACTACCTTCAACTGATTGCCCAGTCTAACCAGGTGAATTTAAAGCGTTCGTTCAAGGATATTGCTGAGGAGATTGGTATCGCCCCAGAGGTCTTCTCCAGGGCACTCTCAAGCTTGGAGCAAGATGGCGTAATTAGTCGTAGTCAGCGCAACATAGACCTTCATTAGCCTGCGCTCTTCAGCGTGGGTTTTTCGCTTAATCATAAGTTTCAAAAAGTCGATCGAAACTTGACCCCAGTCAATGCGGCTGACGATCGAAAGCAATATACTGACGCAGATGGCTTCAAACAAGATCCATGGAATCTAAAGTAGCCTAGCCCTAGATGGTTACGGCATGGCTGTTCGGCAAAAATTTTGATGATTAACTCAGGAAATTGTTATGAACGTTCAAAACTCAGTTGCTTTTGTCACAGGTGCGAATCGCGGAATTGGTAGAGCCTATGTTGAAGCTCTCTTACAAGCAGGTGTTCGCCGTATTTATGCCACTGCCCGATCGATCGAAACACTTCAAGATCTTGTCGCACTCGCTCCCGATCGAATTATGCCGATCGCACTAGATGTCACCGATCTCGATCGCGTTAATGCTACCGCTCAAACCGCCCAGGATGTCACCCTGTTAATTAATAATGCTGGAGTCATTGGTTCTGGCGGGCTATTTACTCCTAAGAGCGTGGAAACCGCTCAATGGGAAATGAACACCAACTACTTCGGCACACTCTCGATGGTTCGTGCTTTTGCACCGATTCTGAAGCGCAATGGTGGTGGGGCGATCGTCAACATGCTATCCGTAGTATCCGTGGCGAACGCCCCCGTATTTGGTTCCTACAGTGCTTCTAAAGCGGCACTCCATTCCTTAACCCAAGACATTCGGGCAGAACTGGCAGCACAAGGCACACAAGTGGTAGGCGTTTTTCCTGGCCCTGTAGATACGGCGATGACTGAAGGTTTACCTGGAGATAAAGCCGAACCGAGCAATGTGGCGCAGGCAGTGCTACAAGCGGTTGAAAAAGGGATTGAGGATGTCTATCCCGATCCCGTGTCTCAGGGTGCATTTGCGGCGATCGCCGAACCATTGAAAGCCGTTGAAAAAATGTTTGCAGGTTGGATGCCTCAATAGATCGCCGATCTATTGGCGATCTTTTCTCCAGGTACTCCATTGAGGGGAGTTCTGCTCCTTGAGTGGGCTACCGTAAGTGCATCGCTCTTTTTTGGCAGGTTAATATGAACGCTCGGTGGGCATTGACAAACAAAAAAGCCTTAGTCACAGGAGCAACTAAAGGCATTGGCAAGGCGATCGCTGCTGAGTTCTTGGCTCTTGGGGCAGAGGTATCGATCGTTGCCCGGAGTGAAGCATCGGTAGCTGATACGCTTACTACTTGGCAGCAACAGGGCTGGATGGTGAATGGTGTCGTTGCTGATGTATCGACTCAAGCAGGTCGTCAAGCAGTTTCTAGCCATGTTCGAGACACACTCGGTACTCTAGATATTCTGGTAAATAATGTCGGGACTAATATTCGCAAAAAGGTGGTGGACTATACCGTCGATGAATATGCCTCGATCTTCCAAACAAATCTAGATTCAGTATTTGAGCTGTGCCAACTAGTTTACCCTTTGTTACAAGCGAGTCCCGATGCCAGTATCGTCAATATCGGCTCCGTAGCTGGATTGACTGCGATTCGCACGGGTGCGCCCTACGGCATGACAAAAGCCGCCTTGGTACAGTTGACTCGTGCGCTAGCAGTGGAATGGGCTGGCGATCGCATCCGTGTCAACACGGTAGCTCCTTGGTTTATTCAAACACCGCTGACGGAGCCGCTACTGAGCGATCCCGATCTGTTGGACGAAGTACTGTTACAAACGCCGATGGGACGGGTTGGCGATCCAGAGGATGTTGCTGGGCTGGTGGCATTCTTATGTATGCCATCATCAGCCTACATCACTGGACAGTGCATTGCCGTTGATGGCGGCTTTACCGCTTTTGGATTCTAGTTGAGATTGCATTTGCGATCGGTGACGATTTTAATCTTTCAGAAGAGATCCCCATGTATACCATCTACGCATTTCCGACACCCAATAGTATCAAGGTACCGATCGCCTTGGAAGAACTCAACCTTGAGTATACGCTTCACCCAGTTAATATCCGTCAAGGCGGACAGCGCGAACCTGATTTTCTGACAGTGAATCCCGCTGGCAAAGTTCCCGTGCTTGTCGAAGAAAGCCCTGCGGGTCAACCATTCGTACTCTCCGAATCCGCAGCCATTCTGGTTTTTCTGGCTGAAAAACATGGCAAGTTGTTACCAACAGAGCAGATCGCCCGCGCTCGCGTATTTGAACAGCTATTCTTTCATGCTTCGGGACTCAGCCCCGCCTTTGGACAATCGGGGTATTTCCAAAAACTGGCACCCGAACCCGTGCCCCTAGCAATCTCGCGCTTTCATGGCGAAGCTAAACGCACACTTGGCTTACTCGATCGCACCCTAGCACAACACACATATGTCGCTGGTGATGATTACGCAATTGCCGACATCGCCCACTTCGGCTGGTTGTGGCGGCGGGCTTTTGCTGGTGTTGACTTTGACGAGTCTCCTAATGTCGCCCGTTGGTATGAGTCGATCGCGTCACGTCCGGCTGTGGTACGAGCGATCGCCAAAGTCGAAGCCCTGGCAGCATAACTGCAATTCATTATTACTATCAAAAGAGAACTTATGAACGCGAACGAGACTCGTACTGCTGTAGTAGCAGGTGCCACAGGAATCATCGGCAGAGCGATCGTCGCACAGCTTGCCGAACTTGGTGGATGGCGGATAATCGCCGTCTCGAAATCCGGTAGAAAGGTGCCAGGTGCCGATGAAGCGATCGGTGTCGATCTGCTCGATAAATTACATGTCCAGCGGATGTTCTCATCGGTAAGTACCGCGAGTCAGCTCTTTTTCGCAGCCTACTTACCGCAACCGAGTTGGATTGCGGAAGTCCACCCAAACCTGGCAATGCTGGTTAATACAGTTGAAGGACTAGAGTCGGTTGGCGCACCCTTGCAGCATATAACGCTGATTACGGGCGCAAAATATTACGGCGTTCATTTGGGCATCTCTGCCGCACCCGCTCTGGAGACAGAGCCAAGGCATTTAGGCGCAAACTTTTACTACGAGCAGGAAGATTATCTGCGCTCTCGCTCGGAAAGCAGTACATGGCAATGGACGAATCTGGTTGCGAGCCATCTGACTGGTTTTGCTGCTGGCAACGCTATGAACCTTGCACTAGCGATCGCCGTGTATGCTTCGATCGTGCGCGAGGTGGGGCTGCGCCTTGATTTTCCTGGCAGTCCTGCTGCCTTCAGTGCGATGACTCAGATTGTCGATGCCGAGCAAGTTGCTGCCGCCGCAGTTTGGTCAGCCGAGACTCCACAAGCCGCTGGCGAGGTTTTCAACATTTCTAATGGCGATCCGACACGTTGGTCTTATCTTTGGACTGTCTTCGCGACATACTTTGACGTACCGCTAGGCGGAACTCGTCCGATTCCCCTTGCAGACTTTATGGCTGAGTACGAACCATTATGGCGATCGATGGCGAAGAAATATCATCTGATTAATTCCGAACTCTCCGAGCTAGTGAATTGGCGATTTCTGGAGTTCATGTTTGCGATCGACTATGACATCGTGCTTGCCTTGGGTAAGATTCGTCGAGCCGGATTCGTAAAACACCCTGACACCATAGACGCATTTAAGCTGCGCTTCGAGCAGTATCGTCAAGAACGTCTGATTCCCAATTTTGACAAAGCGTAAGTCCGTTCTTTATTTTCTCGATCGCTAACAAATGATTGTAACGATTGTGTGGGATGAGGGGCTGGCGATCCAGAGGATATTGCTTAGGTAGTCTCCTAATGTCGCCCGTTGGTACGAGTCGATCGCGGCACGTCCGGCTGTGTTACGATCGATTGCGAAAGTCGAAGCCCCGGCAGCATAACTGCTGGAGGGAAGCGATCTGGGCCAGGATGAGGTTTTGTGACTATCAACTGCGCCGGAAATCGCCGATCGACCGTTCGATGAGATCGGCTGACATTTTGGGGCCATTATATCGATCGAATTCCACCTGTAATCGTTTGGCGTTCGATCGATAGGAAGGATTCGATCGAATCGTTCTGACGGCTGCTCGAATCTGCTGTTCTGACGGTCTTCCCGTTTTCAAATCGATGCCCACTCCACCCCAGGCTACCCGCGCGGCAATTTCCGGCTTTTCCTCGGTTGCACCCGCCACGACGAGCGGTACCCCATTTGATAAAGCCAGTTGCACGCCACCAAAGCCACCATTTGTCACCATTACATCCACATCAGGCATCAGCCGATCGAATGGGATAAACTGCTCCAATCGCAGGTTTACTGGCAACGGAGTCAGGTCGATCTGTGAAGGTGGCAGAATCGCTGTAGTTGCGATGACTAGGACATTTTCATCTGCCAATGCTCGAATCGTCGGGATGACTAATTCGTTCAAATCATCATTTGCCAAAGTACCTTGAGTAACTAAAACGATCGAGAGATCGCCGTGCAAATCATCCCACCACGTTGGCGGTTCAAATGTCTCTACAGGCGGGCTGGTAAAGGTGCCTACAAAATGCGTGGATTCAGACAAATCGCTGCGAGGATATTCAAATTCAGGAATCGTTCCCAGCAGATACAAATCTGGCGGCTCGACAATGCTTTCTAGCACGCTCCGGTTGAGGATCGGTAGCCCCACGCCGCTCCGAGTATTGTCAATATAAGTTTTGAAGCTCCGCAAGGCGATCGAATTAATCAAAAATCGCAAACAGGCATTACGAAACCGTCCCAGTGCCGATCGATCGGGTGGTAAGGCACAACCGATCGGCGCAATATCTTTGCTATCGAATGAATTAATAGACAGACCGATAACTACTACTGGAAGACCAGTTTTTTCACGCACAAAACCCATCCCAAAACCCACTTCTTCCGCCATTAAAATATCGGCAGGAAATTCACTCAGCAAGCTCAAAATATCTTGCATTTGTAGGGGTGCCTGTTCGATAAACAGTGCTTTGATGGTTTCCATTAACGCCGATAAACCTTGCAAACCCCGCAGTTGTGGGAAGGCTTCATCCCGACTCATGCCACTGTAATCGTAGGCAGCAGACATCGGCTTATAGGTGGCTCCCAGCCGCTCGATTTTGGATTGAAAGGCTTTGCCTGTATACCACCAGACTGTATGTCCGCGATCGACTAACTCTCGCACGACTGAAGCTACTGGATAAAAGTGGCTGGCGACTGGTGCTGTTGCGACTAAAATATGCGCCATTACTGTGCTTTAGCTGAATTGGATTTCCGGTTACGGAATTTCGTTCAGTTTAAGCGCATTTGGCCATTTCTGTCTCGCGCATTCTTCTCAAAATCGCGCATTCTTCCGAAACAGGTAGCATCCCAAGATCTAGATTGGGATAACGGTTCGCGCTCGCGACCGCAAACAACCTTCGCACCCCACCAAGAGCTTTTGGCAGTCCGCTCCAAGCAAATTGTTATACGCCTGTGAACTCACTTCTTATCAGGACAAACTGTTCCAAATCATGATGTTTCCCTTTCCAGAAACCGCGCTCCTTAATTATTCCCTGACTCTGAAAACCTAATTTTTCCAATAACCTTTTAGAAGCCACATTTTCTAACATGATTTCTGCAATAACAAATTGCACTCCCCTCCTCTCAAACCCATACTTCAGAATGGCAGATAAAGCTTCGCTGATAATGCCTTGTCTCCAGAACTGGCTAGCAAGCTCATAGCCAATCTCAGCAGCATTGGCTTCTGTGTCCCACGTAAATCCACAAGAACCAATCAAATTGTCGTTTGGTTTACGAGCAATTCCCCAACGTATCCCACGCCCACTTTCAAACCCTTTTGCCCGTCGCGCAATAACTTCTGCTGCTTCGTCGAGACAGGTAAAGGTATCGAGGTCATGAAACTGGGTCACATCTGGATCGGAAAATATGGCAAATATAGCTTCAGCGTCCTTCTGAGTCGCCTGACGAAGCCAAAGCCGCTCTGTCTCAAGATTTGGGAAAGAAGTTGATGAGAAGTCTTGGTTCATCAGAAATATGCTGTCCATCTCTATTTCTTAAGATGTTAACAACCTTGCTTGCATAGCGGTAATTCTTGCCCATTGAAAACGTTTTTCCAATGGCATCACACGCACCATCTACACCTTTTTCAACATCGATTTGTGCTTTCACAGATCGAGCGGCTGTCTGATAAGTTGGATCTCTGAGTAGCTGACGGAGTTCTAATACCAATTCTCTAAATTACTGCTACAGATCTCTACCCCTCCCAACCTCCCCTTATAAAGGGGAGAAGTTAGATCCTAGATTTGGATCTGTAGCCCAACTTTGAGGAATTGGTATAAGACGATCGAATCGCAGCGATAGTCTACTCGTGGGATCGATCGCGCCACCCCCAACCGAACAGCCCGACAATCCAGGGCTTTGAATGCTTCCAAACTTTCTGTCATTAATCTTGTCGATCGAGTTAAAATTCCCTCTCGGTAACTATTGCTCGAAGCTGACGTTCGATATTTGGTGGCACTTGGACTGAGGCAATCCGACCGTAATTCGGCTGCACCGTCCAGTCATATTTGCTCAGTAATGTAGCCAAGAAAATCTTCATTTCCATTTTGGCAAACTCCATCCCAATACAGCGATGTGCGCCACCACCAAAGCCAATCAACGCGAATGGATGCTGTTTATCTTCCTCACGCGGAGCCAAAAACCGAGTTGGATCGAAAGTTTCTGGGTGCATGTAGAGGCTGGGTAAGCGATGGGTTAGCCCCTGAGCGACAATTACGCCCCATCCTGCCGGAATCCGATAGCCAGCATAATCGATCGATTCGATCGCCTGCCTAAACAAAACTACTCCCGATGGATTGTAGACGCGTTCGATCTCTTTGAGAAAAGCACTCATCTGGTGCAGGTGTTTGAGATGCTCCAATTCCAGGGGTCGATCGTGTCTGACACCTGCGAGTTCCGATCGCAAGATCTCTTGCCATTCAGGTCTGGCGGCGAGTTCTACTACTGCCCAAGTTAATGCTGTTGCGGTGGTGAAGTGTGCGGCGTTGAGTAAATGCAGCAATTCATTCACAATTTGCTCTGTAGAGAGTGCATTGCCCACCTCATCTACCGAAGCCAAAAATAACCCCAGGACATCCTGCGCCTCTGCCAGATTGCCCTGTTGTTGTCGGCGATCGATCGTCTCAGTCAAAAATGCGTTCAACTGCCTTCTCGCCCGTTGAGAGCGACCGTAGACAGTCACGGGAATATCGATTCGTAATAACGCTGCGGCACCCTCAACGAGCGTATTGAACCATTGCTCGAATTGGGTAACATCACTCGCCAATTCGACCCCCAACAACAGCCGAACGCCGATCCTCAAGGCAATCTGATTTAACTGAGATTTGAGCGCGATGGGATCGGGCTGAATCCAAGTTGGCAATTCATTCTGGACGATCGACTGGATCGTGTCAAAGTAACTGGCGATCGCTCTACCATGAAAAGCGGGAGCCATCAACCGCCGCGTCTTGCGATGCGCCTCGCCATCTTGCAACATCATCGGCTGTCCCCATAAATGCTCTAAAAACGGCTGCCAGCCTAAATAAGAGGAGACTCGATCGATTTGGTCTTGGAATATCAAACGACTGGCATCAGCTCCGACTAATACTACATAGGGTTTTCCTAACAACCTCAGCTTAAAAACCGCGCCATACTTGTGATAATACTTATCTAGTTGCCACCCTTGATTCGCAATCAATTCTAGTGTCTGTCCTACAATAGGCAATCCAAAGCTTCCGGGTATTCGGTTAGTAGGTTGAGGGTTTATCATCACTGAAGCTAATTATAATTCCCCTGAATCTACCACCGATCCAGAGTGCCTGTCTCGCGGCTTCTTCTCAAAAATCGCGGCTTCTCCCGAACATTTATCGGCTTTGTTGATATAGCTTGGGCGTAATACCGACGTGCTGGCGAAAAACCTTCGCAAAGTGACTTTGGCTTTGAAATCCAACCAGCTCGGAAACTTGGACGATCGATAAATGCGGTTTGGCGAGATATTGTTTGGCTTTCTCAATTCGGCATTGCGTTAGATATTGGTGCGGTGCGATGCCAGTAGATTGTTTGAATAAAGTAGCAAAATAATGCGGACTTAATTTGACGATCGCCGCAATTTCAGCCAGCGAAATATGGCGATCGAGATTGTCATTGATATAAGCGATCGCGAGTTTCAAGCTATAGTTGGACAATCCACCAGTGGGTACTTGCACCAGCGGCTGGCGGACTGAATATCGCCTTAAAAGGTGTACTGCAAGCATGGTTGCCACCGTCTCGGCATACAAGCGGCTATCCGCCGCACTAGTTTCCAACTCCTGTTTTAGTGACAACCCAAGCTGTTGAATCAGCGGATCGCGGATTTGAAGCTGTTGACTCAGTTCGACTCGATCGGGATCGATGGATTCAAATGCCGCACTACTCAAGCTGACTGGATCGAGGTACAGATGAATGATGCCTAACTCTTGCTGGAATTCCGCAGCCGGAGCGACTTGTCGAGCTGGGAAAATCCCGATATCGCCAACCATACCCGTTGGCGTAGCCTCTCCGACGGAGAATCGCTGTTGCCAACGTCCATCGATCTTGACTTGCGCGAGTACGGGGTTGGTGTAGATATTAATTGTATGTTGAGTGGGAACGGTTTCGGGAATCGAATAGGGAAATTGCCGATGATAAATTAGATGCAGATTATCCCAACCAGCCAGATGACTGGAGAGCAGAATTGGTTTGGGTAGTAATGGTTTGAGGCTATTAGCATGAAGCGCATCGATTTGAAGCGGTCGATCGGCTGGCATTATGGCAGGGAATAATTATCTGTAACGATCTTCTCATAGATGTTCGATTTACGTCGAAGAGTGATTATTTGTGGGGGAGTTGAAGAGCGGCAATCCGGTAAAATGACTCTGGCTCTGGTTCTTCGCAAATTGCTTATACCAAAAACCTGAATTAACTTGGCTAACTCCCCCGAAAATAACCACTCTCGAAACCCGCCCGCATTTCTCCGCTCCGCTTGATTTGGGTCGCTAAACCCTCAGCTTTGTCTTGACGCACGCAAACCATCGGGGAACAAAGGCGTGCGCGAGCTGCAAACCGCTGACTCGCGATCGTGACACAGCTAGTCCACTGCCCAATTATGACTGGCAGCATAATGGCAAAACCGTTCCACAATCTCCGAGCTTTGCTGGTGTCGCCATTTGATCCCGATCGTCCTTTGAAAATTCAAATCGACAATTGGTAGATAGACAATCCCCGTTAACCCCCGCCATTTGGGCATCACACTAATTCCCAATCCCGCTCTCAGCCAAGAAATTACCCATTCCTCATGACTGGCGCGAGCCACCACCTTGGGGCAAATATTCTTCGCTTCTAGAATCTCGCATTCCCGTTCGGCAAATTCGCAATTGGTGCGATCGATAAATGGTTGTCCATCTAGTTCCGCTAGACGCACGGATGTACGTTGAGCAAAAGGATGAGACAGTGGCACTGCCAACAACAGCGGTTGACTGAACAGCGAGATCGAGGCTTGCGGTTCCTCGCGATCGCCCAAAATCGTTAATGCCACATCAATTTCTCCCTCCTCCAACCATTCCCGCAGTTGCTCTTGCTTGCCATCTCGCAATTCAATGGTTACACCTGGACGATCTTGCTGAAACCGACTGACTAAATCCGCTAATTCCCCAATTCGCATGGTGGTAAGCGTACCGAGTCTCAAGACTGGCTGCGCGTGGAATCCCTTGAGTTCGTGCAGAGCCGATTGATACTGCGCCATGATGATCGTCGCGTTCTTGGAGAACGCTCGCCCTGCTTGTGTCAGCACCGTGCGTCGTCCGCCGCGCTCGAATAAGGCAACCCCCAATTCCTGTTCCAGCTTCTTGATCCCTGTTGACAGCGAAGGCTGGGATAAATATAGCCGCTCGGCAGCACGGGAAAAATTCCCCGTCTCGGCGATCGTCAGAAAGTAACGTACCTGATATAAATCCATGTATTGATACCTTTTATAGCTTTTATCACCAATATAGTATTGCTTAATACTTTAGCATCCCGCATGATGAATGTATTGAAGAAGGCAAGAGCAACACCGCTCTCACCCACACCTTCTGACAGTTATTCAAATCCAATCTGGAGATTAAATTTATGACAGTGCAAACCGAAAAAACGACCTCGCCCAAACTCATCATGGGGCACCCTGCGCCAAATCTGGAAGTGAAAACCCTCGCTGGTGGTGTTTGGAATTTGGCAACACAGCCGAATGATAAATACACCGCGATCGTGTTTTACCGTGGTCTGCATTGCCCCTTCTGCCAAGAGTACATTGCAGCGGTAGACAAACAACTGACTGAATTTAACCGAATTGGGGTTAACGTTATCGCCATCAGCGGCGACACCTTAGAACGGGCACAGGAATTCAAAGCCGTCAGTAAGATCGAGAATTTAGCGATCGGCTATGGTTTGACCCTAGAAGACATGCACCAATGGGGACTCTATATCAGCAAAGGACACTTTGAGAGCGAACCCGCGATCTTCAGCGAGCCTGCTACTTTTATCGTCAAGCCCGATGGTCGTCTTTACTATGCCAATATTGGTACTCATCCCTTTGCCCGTCCCGATTTGAGTATCCTCCTACGCGGATTAGACTACATCGTTAACCATGACTATCCCTTCCGTGGAACCGAATGGTAATCGATATCGATTTGTGAATTCGCCAACAGTATCCGTATCCTGTAGCTATCCCATATTGAGTCTTTAATACAACTACAAATCAGAATTTAGGAGAGTTGATTATGAACGGCATTCGTTTTGTTAGTGGTTCTTTACATGGAATTTTGGATTATGCGGCTGCTATTGTTTTAATTACCGTCCCATTGGCACTTAATTTCCAGACAACATCGCCATTTGCTTTATGGTTATCAGTTGCTGCTGGGATTTTACTAATTGCCTACAGTCTTATCACTGATTATGGATTGAGTGTTGTAAAGTGGATTCCTTTCAACGTTCATTTAATCCTCGATGCCGTGGCTGGAATTGCTTTTTTAGCCGTACCATTTTTATTTGGGTTTGATGGATTAATTCGCTGGTTTTATCTGGCTAACGGTGCGATCGTGCTGTTGCTCGTCATCGTTACCGATCCGCGTATTTCCAGAGTGGAAAATCGTTAAACACTAGCAGGAGTCATCACAAAGGATTGACGATCTCGATCGCCTTCCATCCCATTTTTCCTTAGAGAAAGTGGACGATCGCCAATATCCAGATCGACAATGCTTTGCTCGATCGATTTATTAGATGACAGTTAAATTTTGATATTCATACCTTTTAACTTAAATGTCTCCGCCCTTGCCGATCGAGAAGTGACTTTTGTTCGATCGTAAACTTACGGCGGTAACTATATTGCCCATATACACTCACTAAATAGGGCATCAAGTAGGTAATCACTACAGAAATCCAGCGATCGGCAGTCATTTCTCCGCGCGATAGTGCTAACCCATGATTGATGATAAATAGTAATGAGCCAACTACTAATGCTGTCTTTAATCCTGTCGGAACAAATTCTGGATCGAATAGGCTTACTAAATACTTGACCATCGTGATGGATGACTGACAGGGAATATTTGATATTTTATCCAGTTATTACGGTGATAACTGTTCGTCTCGAACAAATCACTGCATATTCTTAGCCTATTCACAGCAAAATTTAAGGAAACTTTTCGATAATAGGAGAGTAGAAAATTATCTTTCTTTAGAAGATACCAATTGCTATGTCTCCTCACCATCATTTTATTGACTTGACCGCAGAGAACTTTCAGACTGAAGTAATTCATTCACCAATTCCGGTTGTGGTGGATTGCTGGGCAAGCTGGTGTATGCCTTTTTACAAGGACAATCTGCTCCTCGACAAATTATTACAAGAGTTTGCCGGACGAATCAAAATCTGTCGCTTAAATGTGGCAACCGCTGATGCGATCGCAGCGTGCTATAGCATTCGTGCCGTGCCTATGCTGCTAATCTTCTGTGATGGCAAGATTGTAAATCGATCGATCGGTACAGCACAACTAGATAAAATCGTCGATCGGCTCGATATATTGACTAAAAACGCTGAATCGAATAGAAGACTAATTAGCTGTTAATGAATTTCTCGCAACTAAATCGGCTCCCCTCAGAACTTAGAGCCTTTGCCTATTCTGTAGAGCTAACCGCAGGAGAGATCCTCTTTACCCAAGCCGAACTTGCCGAAGCAGTATTTGTGGTGGAATCTGGCTGCATTTTGCTCTTTAACTATACCGACGATGAACAACGAGTCAACCACTACCGTGCTAAAACCGGAGAACTCTTTGCCGAACTGATGTTGTTTCATGAGAAATATCTCTGTACGGCGATCGCCGATACTCGATCGCGGGTAGTGGTTTTCCCAAAGCAACCCTTTTTGAAAGTTCTCAAACATTCTCCAGAACTAACTGAAGCATTGATGTTGCAGTTAGCCAAACGACTTCACGAGAGCAAAATGTTATTGGAACTACGAAGCATTCGTTCTGCTCATAAACGAGTGTTGCACTATTTACAGTTACTGACCTCATTCCAGTCAAATACATTAATTTTGGATCGTCCCCTGAAGGACATCGCCCTCGATGTAGGATTAACGCCTGAAGCTTTATCGCGATCGCTAAAATATCTCCAAGAACTGGGTGTAATCTCTCGTAATCGGCGAGAAGTTAAGATTCACCGAAATCGGCTCTAAATTGATTCTAATCATTGAGAGTTCTAGATATAAATCTTATAATGGCTCTATTTATTTCTCAGCTCTTCATTATTAGTATCTGTCTATGAGTTCTCTAGACCCCCGATCCGCTGCGCTCAGTCATCATGTGCTGGAATGCTTAACGGAACTAAGTTACCATACTGGCGACTTAAATAGCTACTTAACCGAGCTGGTATTGGGGGTCAGCAGATTAATTCAGTCTGATTGGTCGATCGTGACTATTTGTGAGGGCGATACAGGTCGAACGATCGCCAGTAGCCTCGATCTGGGACAGGAAGATGCTGGCTTCTCGGTGCATGGGACACTCACGGAGGAAGTGATTAGCTCAGGACGACCGCTAATCGTTGAAGATAGTCGCAAACAATTGAGGCGAAATAATCCACCCCCAGAATATCCCTGCTATCTGGGAGTTCCGTTAAGAACATCTAGCAAAGAAGTAATTGGGACGATTTGTTCTTTCCTGCGGGAGCCGCGCCCCTTCACAGATGCGGAAGTCAAAATCGTTGAATTATTTGCCGAAAGAGCGGCTACGGCGATCGAAAATTATCGGCTCTATCAGCAGCAAATCCGCTTCAATCAACGGCTGGCTGAAGAGGTTGCTGCCCGAACGCACGATCTTCAGCTTGCCCAAGCACAGCTCATCGAACGGGAACGATTAGCCGCCATTGGCGAATTTACAGCCACGATCGTCCATGAAGTACGGAATCCCCTAATGACGATCGAGATGGGCTTAAAATATGCTCATAAAGTGTTGAATGCCTCAGCCGATCGAGAGCGGTTAGACCTATCTCTGAGCGAATCCGATCGACTCAAACATCTATTGCAAGAAATTCTCTCCTATGCCAAACCCCAACCATTGCAGCTTTCTAGGCTGAATATCAGTGAATTTTTGAAGCTGCTGTTAATCCAGATTCAAGAACTACCCGAAGCTGTCGATCGCCGGATCGATTTTGACAGCCATCTTCCAGCAGGTGAAGTGATGGCGGATATCAATAAGTTAAAACAAGTTTTTATCAATCTGTTTCGGAATGCCTGTGAGGCGATCGCGCCCCACGATATTATTAGGTGTTCGCTCGGTGCGGAAATTGACTCGAACTACGTTTCGATCCAAATCCATAATGGCGGAGAGCCGATTCCACCAGAGTTATTGCCCCGACTTACCACCCCCTTCTGTTCGTCCAAGCCCTCTGGCACTGGCTTAGGATTGGCAATTTCCAAGCGAATTATTACAGATCATCAGGGCAAGCTGACGATCTCCTCTTCTAGTTCGGGAACGACTGTGAGCGTTTATCTGCCGATCTGCTCCCAATCTTAGAAAGACGATCGAAAACTTGCTGCCTTCACCTCATGTCGATCGCGAGTAGGAAACCATTGAATCCATTTGAGATCTTTGAGATGTTCGATTCTCCAAAAGCGGGGTTGCACCAACGAAATCATGCGTGAGTCGAATAGCTGCGAGCGAGCGACTTCTGCGTTGGCTGTTTTTTCAGTATCATTATGAAAATACATTAAATATAGTTACAAATAAGACTAAATTAAATCAACTAATCATAAAGCGCGATTAGACTTAATCTTGTCCGCCTAAATACCCAATCAGGGGTATTATAAGGATAATTGTCGGGCTAATACCCCTATTTGCTAGGGGATATGCGGACAGTTATCGGGCTATTCACCCAATTTGGGGTGTTAGACGGAAAACTGTCCGTCTAATAAATAGTTATGCCGAACCGATGAGTCCAAGGTAAATTTCTCGACATTGTCGTAAGTCAAACTGTAGACTCTTGGCAGTTAGACCAGGAGAAACAGATATGTTTAGAATCGGCGAATTTTCTAAAATCGCCCAAGTTTCGGGCCGTCTGCTGCGTTACTACGATGAGATCGGACTCCTTAGACCTGAGTTTACTGACCAGCAAACGGGCTACCGCTTTTACAGTGCGCAACAACTACCCAAGCTCAATCGTATTTTGGTGCTGAAAGAACTCGGTTTATCGCTGGAACAGATCGCTCAACTGCCCGATCGAGACACCTCCACAGATGTAATCCGAAGCATGTTGAGCATTCGTAAAGCTCAGATTGAGCAATCGGTTCAGGAAGAACTGGCGCGGCTGCGTCTAGTAGAAACGAGACTACAGCAGATCGAAGTGCATGGACAGATCCAGGAACCCAACGTTATCCTGAAATCCGTTCCAGCCCAGCAATTTCTGGCACTTCGCGAAGTTCTGCCCGACATTGATGCGGTAAAACGCCTTGTGCAGAAAATCAATGGCTTTTTACCGTCCAAGGTAGGACAAAGTAGCCTTGGTTATATGGCTGTTGTCATGCATTCCCCTGTGTACGATCCCGAAGTGCTCGACTTGGAAATCGGTTACCTAATCACGGGAAAAGCCCTAGAGTCGGTCAGGCTGTCTGAGGAACGGGTGCTAACCCTACGCGAATTGTCTGAGATTGAGACAATGGCAACGCTTGTTCATGTAGGGCGAGTGGCTGACACCCATCAGACGTATGGTGCGCTTGGTGCCTGGATTGAACAGCATGATTGGCAGATCGTTGGGACAGGGCGAGAAATTCTATTGCAACTGCCAGAACCCGAAAAAACGGAAGAAGCCGTGTTTGAAATTCAATTTCCGATCGGCAAAATCAGTAGAAAATTGGGGCTTGACTTTGACGTAACGGCAACCCCTAAGCTGTGCATATCCTCAGATTGAGGCAGAAATCAAGTATATGCAACGGAATTAAAGCCACAGAGAATCAATATGAAAAACCCAACGATCCTTGTTACAGGTGCAACGGGTAAAACTGGCGGTGCTGTCGTAACACAACTGTTAGCCAAAGGCTATGCTGTTCGGGCACTTGTGCGATCGCAAGATAAAAGGAGCCAACAACTCGAGCGTCTTGGTGCAGAAATTGCAGTTGCCGATCTCTTCGATCCCGAGCAACTTACCCACGCTCTGCGCGGTACACAACGGGCTTACTATCTGCCTATCTACCATCCTTATATGATTCAGAGCGCGGTCGCCTTTGCCGTCGCAGCGCAGGAGGCAAAATTGGAGGCGATCGTGCAAATGAGTCAGTGGACTTCCAGCCCCTCCCATCCTTCGCTGCTCACCCGTCAGACATGGCTAGTAGATCGGCTTTTTGCGAACATTCCCGGCGTGGCACACACAATTGTTAATCCAGGGATGTTTGCCGATAATTTTCTGCGCGTGGTGGACTTTGCTTCGTTGCTCGGCTTCTTTCCCATTTTGATGGGCAAAAGTCGGAGTGCCCCCGTTTCAAATGAGGACATTGCTCGGGTTGTCGTGGCAGTGCTCCTCGACCCCGAACGCCACGCTGGCAAGCGTTATCGCCCCAGCGGATCTCAGCTTCTATCGGGATATGACATGGCAGCGATCGTGCAGAAGGTTCTCGGTAAGAGGGTCTTGCCAGTTAAGATGCCAATGTGGTTGTTTTGCAAGGTTGCTCAACAGCAGGGTGTAGATCCCTTCTTAATCAGTTCGTTGCGCTACTACGTTGAGGATAACAAGATGGGAACATTCTCATGGAATGGGGGCACCAGTGATGCGATTCTAGAACTGACGGGTGAAGCCGCCGAAGATTTTGAAACGACGGTACGACGCTACCTTGCCATGCCCTTTGCCAAACCAACCATGACCAATCGTTTGCGTGCCTTGGTCGATTTCTTGATAATTCCTTTTTACCCTGGCTACAATCCAGAACGTTACGATCGCGGTATGCGTTTTCCCATGCCAACTCAACCTAAATTCTGCCTAAACAGCGATCGCTGGCGTGCCGAACACAGTCCCCAAGTTGCAGTTCTCAGCGATAGCAAAGTTTAAGAATGGAAAAATGCTCAAGGCATAACAAACGCAATGCACCGGAACTTTGAAGTATGCTGGTTGTCAGCAGGAGTTACCTGAGTCCGGTGATTGCGAACGTTGTGCCGCTTAGTCCTCGGTGTGGGTAGCAATTTGAGAGTTCTCATTGAGACAACCAATGTTGAGTGAGCTTAGGAATAGTCGTGAGAAAATAAGGAGCGCACAAGCGACGATAACCCAAGCCAGATTTCTAATGTATGAACTACTACACTCATTCATCCAGCAGCTTTTCCCAGAATGCCAGGTTGATGCAACACTGATTGAACCGCTGCTGGAGTCGAAGCGGGTGCTTAAAGGTGACTTTCTATTTAGAGAAGGCGATATCTGTTATTTCGTCGGTTTGACAATGCGAGGCTGCTTGAGAAGCTTCTTTCTCAAAGATGGCAAAGAACTGACCTTATTTTTTCACCCCGAACATTCTACATTGGGGGATTATGAAAGTTTTCGACGGCAAACGCCTGCTTACTTTTCTTGTCAGGCGATCGAAGACTCGGAGGTACTCACCTTAAATTCGCAAGCGATCGAAATTCTAGAAACCTTACCAGATGGTCAAAAATTACTCAGGCTGGTTGTGGAAGACCTCGCTTTCCAGTTGCGAGATCGTCTACTTTCTCTTTATCGAGATTCCCCGGAGCAGCGTTATCTCGATTTCCTGAAAAGCGAACCCAAACTTTTGCAGCGCATTCCACAGCAATACTTAGCATCGCATTTGGGAATTGAGCCAGAATCCCTCAGCCGATTGAAGCGAAGGGTACAGGAAAGGAGATCGACTTAACCCAAGTCAATGCGTGTTATCGATCTGTACAGTAAAGTTGTTGAAAATACACATCTGCTGCACAGGAACACTATGTCACTAGATCGAAATAAAGCAATTGTCCTCAAATTCTATGAAGCCTTTGACCAAAAAGATGTCGAGCGAGGACGAGAATTGATGTCTGCTGATATTATCGGTCGTGGCATGGGAACGGATACTCTCAATGGCTATGATGCGTTCATGCAATATGGAATGATGATGTTTTCTGCATTTCCAGATGGTTGCCATCTTGTGGAAGAAGTCATTGCTGAAGATGATAAAGTTGTCACTCGTGGGATCTTCACGGGAACGCATCAGGGGGAGTTAATGGGAATTCCACCTACAGGCAAACAGGTCAAGTTTTCAGTCGTTCATATCGATCGGGTTGTAGACGGGAAAATTGTCGAGCATTGGGGGCAAGGCGATACCTTTGCAATGATGCAGCAACTGGGTGTAGTTCCGGTGTAAACTTAGTGTTGTATATGTTCTATAGTTGGAGTCTGTGCTTTAGCCTCAGAATTGCCTACCAGAATGCAGGTTTATGACGAATCAAGGAGAGAAATTCCTCACGAGTTTTGGGATCTTCCTGAAACGCACCTACCATCGCACTCGTCACCGTCCAAGCTCCAGGCTTCTGCACGCCGCGCATCGACATGCACATGTGAGTTGCCTCGATAACTACCGCAACTCCTTGCGGTTCGAGCACGGTTTGAATGGCATCGGCAATTTGACGAGTCAATCGTTCTTGTACTTGCAGGCGACGCGCATACATTTCGACGATCCGAGCGAGTTTGCTCAAACCGACCACTTTTTGGTTGGGAAGATAGGCAATGTGCGCCCGACCGACAAATGGTAACATGTGATGTTCGCACAAACTAAATAGATCGATGTCCCGCACCAAGACCATTTCATTATGCCCTTCGTCGAATACCGCCCCGTTGATGAGTTCCTCCAACGATTGCTGATAGCCGCTAGTGAGAAACTGCATTGCTTTCGCCACTCGGTCTGGTGTTTTGAGCAATCCTTCGCGATTGGGATCTTCAGCCACACCTAAAATTATGGTACGCACGGCATCTGCCATATCTGCTGGGCTGACTTTGGCAGTAGTCGGCAAGATCTCGATCGTGCCGGAACTTTTGGGGGTAGATGAGGAATTGAAACTGTTTCGATCGGCGATAGTCATGTTAGATCTAAATAAAAAATATGCTGGAGATCGATCGGGTGTTGACGATCCGATCGCCACCAGACTATGAGTTGGCTGTAATTACATCAGTTTTAGCCCAATCGAGCAACACCAAAAGTAGCGTTAAACTTGCGACACCAGATCGCCGCAGAGCGATAATTTGCGAGGTTGATATTAGCAGGAATGGCATAAGTTTGGGCACCACTAAATTTTTTAAGGCGAGACAGAACGACATAATCACCGCCTTTCAATGCATAATTTGGTGCTTGGGTCGTACCGAGAACATTGCCAGAACGATGCAAAATAACTACCAAATCTGGCCCTTGGCTAGAAGTTTTGAATGCTGAATCCAGTTGTAAAAACGATCGACCGTTTTTGGTGACGATACTGGCACCACCTCTGGTTGGTTGTTCGCCACGAACGAATGAACCGGACTTGAGAGTTGCTGCTAGCTGCAAAGGACGATCTGAAGGGCTACTTTGAGTTGTCTGTGGGCGGATTTCCATCATCGAATCGCTCGCCACAGAGCCAGCAGGAATCCGGTCTTGGGTAGCAGCTTTTACCGAACTAATTACTACTAAAGAAGCCAAACATAGAATCGATGCTTGAATGAATTTCATAATTAAATGTTCCTTATTGACGATGGTAGTTGATTCGCGTTTCGACTGTAGATAATATTCACCACTCGAACTTGCAGAAGAATGATAAATTTCTGAGAAATGACTTAGAAAAAGCGGAGTAAAGGCTCCACCAAAGAGGTGCGATCGTGTAACCTGCCCCAGACAACGCTCGCGAATCTATGGCTTGGTTGTTGGTGTTGGTTTTGCATCACCCTTCATCGCGTCACCTTTCATCGCGTCACCTTTCATCGCATCACCTTTCATCGCACCGCCCTTATCCTTCATCGCATCGCCTTTCATGGCATCGCCCTTATCTTTCATCGCATCGCCTTTCATGGCATCGCCCTTATCTTTCATCGCATCGCCTTGTTGGGTAGCGTCAGGGGTTGCAGTTGGTGTAGTCGAGCAAGCAGTAAGATTGGTACACAAGATTAATCCAGCAATAACAGCCAAGACTTTCAAGTTTTTGGTGCGATCGATCCCGGCGAATACAGTAGCTAATTTCATGAATTACTCCCGATCGATTGTCGATCGATATAATGGTTTAAAACGAACCGCATGTGGCTCGACAATTACAGTATCTCCAACTGTCCTGAAACCTTTCTGAACTTATCCCTAAAATTACCTAAATTTATTCTGAGAACTTGCTCATGCCAATCTCAGCAATTTCTCAGATTACCCTCGTACCAGCCAGAGTTAATGCCCACCGAATTCTAGCGATCGTGTCGTTCCAGCCGTACTTCAACTTCACGCTCTACATAATCCCATTCTTTGCTCGATCGCATCCGCACGAGTAATTCATCAAATGCTTGGGTATGTTCCGGTGCAAATTCAAACCAAGTGAGAAAATCAAATGGTTCGCCGATGTCGCGACAGTGGAGCAATCGACGGGCTACTCCAGGCAGATAGTCCATCCCCACGGCGGTATGATGAGACTCTTCTTCAAAAATCGCTCGGCGTTTGTCTTGTGCCATTTCCCACCATTGGAGCGATTTTTTAATCGGAATCAACACCGCACAAATTGCATCCGATCGATTCAATTCGGGCTGAATTGCTTTTAATGCAGTAACTTCATCGTGCATGGCATAGCGAACGTTACTGCTAAAACCATGTAGAATCCACGAACTATCTAATGGTAATTCGGTAATGTTATCATTCACTACATTTACTCGATCGACATGTTCTAAATTAGCACCGAAAATACTTCGTACATCTACCACTTGCCATGTACCGCTGTTGCCACCAATAAACGAATATCTGTTGTTCATATTATTTGACAAGTTAAGATTAATTAGTCGATTGGATTAACCACAATACCGATCTCTACGAGGCAATTCAAGAGCTGCGCTGCATCATTTCCCCGATTTCTCCCGTTCCCGATATTGCGGTAATAGCCATCGTTGGCATAGCCGCGCCGCAAGGTAATCGACTTCCTCAAGCCGATGACCCGTTTGAAGGTGCTCCCGATTGGGTAATTGAAATTAGATCGCCCGATCGATGTATCCTCAATGCCAATTGGCAGCGATCGAGAAGGTGCGATCTAACAAGGTTTTAAGCTCCTTGGTTGATTCGGTAAGCTTTGGGAGATAACCCTGTACCTTGACGAAACCATTTCCCAAGATGACTATGGCTACTAAATCCGCATAGCATTGCAATCTCCACAATTGGAAGCTGAGTTTGTTTGAGCAAATGTTTTGCTCGTTCGACCCGTTGTTCGATTAAATATTGATGTGGCGAAACCCCAATTGCTTGCTTAAACAGACGGCTAAAGTGAAAATGGCTCATTCGAGTCAGTTCAGCAAGCTCAGCGATCTTAATTTCTTGGGCTAAATGCTCATGGATATAATCTGCGATTTGGAGAAGTTGTCGATCGCTTAACCCTCCCTCACAAAGTACAGTTCGTGACTCTGTTACAGAGAAATTTCTGAATAGCTGTACAGTCAGCGCACTTACCAGAGAACTGACATACAAATGTCCCGCCAAGCCACCGCTTTTGAGTTCATCCAGTAACATTAGGCTGATTTGTTCAACCTGAAGGTGGCGAACTCGAAATTTCGGCAGTAGCTCGATGCAATTAGCATCTAAATTTGCGACCTCTTGAGCAAGCTGCTCAAAACATTGGAGATCGATCTGAATCCGAACGTAGCGATCCTCTCGCTGCCACTGCCAGAAGAAGGGATGTCCAGCGGGAACGATGCAAATGTCGCCTCTAGTGCAGGGGCTATTGTGCTGGCGATTGCCCTCGATCTGAAGGAGGTGGGAAGGAGCAGAATTAAGCGACACGCAAATGGTGTGGGTTGTTAAACTCTCTTACTGCTCTTGACCAGGAAAGGCTTGGATTTCTTCAACCAAAATGTTCTCCCACTGCTGCGTTGTTCTCGAATGAACTCCAGAGGATTGTTCTTGCTGAAGAGAGTTGGCAGCTTTTGTGGTTGAAATTGCTGTTGGGGTCGATTGGCTCTGCATACCGTTCATCGTGTTGCTTTATACAAGAGAAGTGGGTTTGAGCGAATCTGGCAAACTGCCGCAAGATTATGATAGTTCAGCATAATTAGAGTAGCGGTGGATTATTAAAGTTTTCTAAATTGTAGATCGTTCGCGAGCTTGAGGATAAGAAAGCAGTGTAATGGTCATGAAAAAATTGAATCAATCGGGCGTTGGCACGGAGATCCGAGAATTTGCCAAGCTCGCCGTGCCCCTAGCGGGTGCTCAAGTTGCCCAAGCCGCTATGGGGTTTGCATCCACTCTGATGATGGGACATTTGGGACAGGAAAGTTTAGCAGCAGGCGGATTAGCATCAACAACCTTTCAGTTTTTGTTGAGCGTTGCCAGTGGCGTTGTGATGGCAGTGAATCCACTTATTGCCGAAGCGCATGGAGCCGATCGAAAATCACAAGTTGAGCAACTGACACGTCAAGGTTTATGGCTATCGTCGATCCTTAGCATTCCGATGATGTTCTTTGTTGGGCATCTAGATGGATTGTTGCTTCAGTTGGGGCAGGCAGCACCAATTGTTGCAATGGCAAGTCAGTATCTAGGCCAGACGATCTGGGGGATTTTTCCAGCTCTAGGATTTACTGTACTCAGAGGGCTGGTAGCAACGATCTCTCAAGCCCAGATTGTCACCATCACCGTTGTTGTGGGTCTGCTGGTCAATGTGGTCAGCGGTTACGTTTTAGGATACGGCAAATTTAGTTTTCCTCGGATGGAGTTAGTCGGTCTTGGATTATCCATTACCTTCAGCTATTGGGTCATGTTCGTCCTTCTATTAATCTACGCAATCATCCACTCGGATTTAGAGGAGTACCCATTTTGGCGAGAATTACATCGACTAAAGCCCCAACTGCTTTTGCGGTTAATGTCAATCGGGGTATCGATCGCAGCCTCAACCCTGTTGGAGCATGGTTTATTCACGATCGTCGTTTACCTGATGGGGATATTGGGATCTGAAGTACTAGCGGCACATCAAGCGGTTTATCAAACCGCGTATCTAATTTTTATGGTGCCTCTCGGAATATCTTATGCGACCGCCATTCGAGTTGGTTATCATGTGGGACGGCAAGACCTCAAGGCAGCACGAAAAGCAGGCTATGTCAATGTGTCGGTTGCGGCAGGATTCATGGCAGTGATGGCGATCTTCTTGCTCACACATCCTCAATCCGTGATTGGTTTATTCCTAGATATTCATAAACCAGAAAATGCTGATGTTCTCAAGTTGGCAGTGCCGATGCTCATGATTGCAGCGTTATCTCAATTCTTAGATGGTGTCCAAAGCGCAGCAGCGGGTGGATTATATGGGCTGCAAGATATGCGTGCAGCAATGCTGTTAAGTTTCCTGGCATTCTGGGGTGTCGGATTGACCAGCGGCTGTGTATTGGGATTTTACTTTGGTCTTGGAGGAGTTGGATTGTGGGTGGGGCAATCAATTGGAGTCGCAGTCGGAGCAGGGCTTTTCCTTTGGCGGTTTCAAAGCCTTACCTCAAAAAGTGACTTTGTTTGATTGAAGTAAGTAATTCTCCATCTCATCATTGGCGTAATTAATCATCTCGGTGGTTCCTATCAAATGATTCCCAAGTCGATAACCGCCCATGCCAAGCAGCCCAACATGTCGCTGCATATCGGTGAGTTGCAAAGGGTATTTGCGTCCAGTGATCTCGATCGTTAGCCTGCACTTTTTCTTAAATTCTCATGATAATATGTAAGTAATTACGTAATTGACTTCACAATTATGGATTTCTACTCTCAAATTGGTAAAGTAGCGCTAGGTAGCCGCCTACGGCGATTGAGCGATCGCTTGACCGAAGATGCCGCAAAAATTTACACGCTTTACAACGTTGCACTAGATCCAAAGTGGTTTCCTGTTTTCTATGTTTTGTCGCAGAAGGAGAGTGCAGCAGTCACCGAAATTGCTCAAATTATTGGGCACTCTCATGCTTCTGTCAGTCAGATCGTCAGAGAGATGAGCAGTCGAGGACTCGCAACAACTGAAAAGCATAGTCAGGATGCGAGAGTGAGCGTTGTCAAGCTCTCTGATGCCGGGAAGCAATTGATTCCTCAGCTTGAAAAGCAGTGTATTGATGTCCACCAGGCTGTTGAGGAACTTCTATTAGAATCACAATACGATCTCTGGAACGCAGTTGCAGAGGTTGAATTTCTTCTCGCTGGCAAAAGTTTTTTGGATCGAGTCCAGGCGGTGCGAAAAGTACGTGAACAGAAGTCTGTTGAAATCATTAACTACTCACCAGAGTTTCAAGATGATTTTAAACGCTTGAACTATGAATGGATTGGAAAATACTTTCAGCTAGAAGAAGCCGATCGCCAGTCCCTCAATCATCCAGATGAAAAAATTTTGAAGCCTGGTGGACATATCTTCATGGCAGTATATAACGGTGAAAGTGTCGGGACTTGTGCCTTAATCAAGATGAATGACAACACTTATGAACTAGCTAAAATGGCAGTCACAGAAAAAGTTAAAGGCAAAGGGATCGGATGGCTGTTGGGGCAAGCAGCTATTAATAAAGCGCGTGAGTTAAAAGCCGAAAAAGTATTTCTGGAGAGTAATACAATTTTGGAGCCTGCTATCAATCTTTACCAAAAGTTAGGGTTTCGGAAAATAGTTGGACAGCCCTCGCCCTATCAGCGCTGTAATATTCAGATGGAGTTGAAACTGGTTTAGGCGTATCTTAAGAAGCGATTGCATCAGCAGCCTAACAATGCCCATGCACACCGACTGCCGAAAATGGATCGGTATGATGCATAGGTTATCTGCGGCGGGTGATGGGCAACGGTTAGCCTGCTGAGGTTATCGCCAGGGAAAGTAGTTGGCGTTCTGTTACCGGAATCGATCGACACAATAATTCAATCAACTTGAAAAAATCTCTCTAAAGATAGATAGATTTTGACGATCGATTCGATCGATGAGTGAGTCGAGCGAGGTATCTATGGGAAATAATCGGTAGTACGGAAGAATCCGTACTACTTCAAGAACTATGGATATGGAAACTTCTAAATCCTCAAGTTCAGCTCCAGAAACCACCGCAAAATCTTGCTGTCCCAAACGGTGGCAGCTTGGTTTGCTAACCCTGCTCCTCTTACTCGGCGGTGGGGCGAACGTCTGGCGGACGCTGATACCCAGTCAAGAAGCCGCACCACCCACCGCCGCGCGGACTGCCGCCTACTCCAGTTTAAACCGCTGCCATCGGTCGCGGACAAGGCACCAGAAATATTCAGCTAGTAGGGCAGACGAAGGCAAATCGAAGTGCTACATTGCGGACTCAGACAGCCGGGACTGTCGAGCGGGTCTTTGTGGAAGTTGGCGATCGCGAAATTCAGTCAGTGTTTTTCCTGTCCATCGTTTAAACGCTCGATGAAAGGCACTGGTCTCAGAGAAGCCAAGTAAAAAAGCGAGATCGGAAGCTTATATTCGATCGTTCTCGAACATAAGCGATCGCCAATTCGCGACGCACTTCGTCTAATAAAACTTGGTAAGATGTCCCAGCTTCTTTCAGTTTACGCTGAAGAGTACGTGAGGATAGTTGCAGTGCTTGCGCGATCGTATCCAACTTCGGATCGTCACTCTGGAGGTGCAACTGGATTTCTCGTTGGACTTGGTTCACAAGGCTATTGGCTTGTGGCAGTTTTGCGATCGATTCTGTCGCATAGCGATCGAGGACTGTGACAAGTCCATCATTTGATAGTAAGAGCGGTTGTTGAAGCAAGCGGCTATCCAAGCAGAGTTCATTGACAGGCTGAAGGAATTGCACCCTTGTCTGAAAGAAGCGATCGAAAGCAGCAGGGTTTGCAGGTTGAGCCTGTTGAAACCCAACTCGCAGGGGCACAAATGCCGATCCGGTCATGCGTCGAATGCCGCCGAATAGGTTCGCCATCACCCATTGATACGTTGCTGCGGGAAGGGGTGGAGAAACCCCAACAAACGCATGAGTGATGCGAGTCACAGCCCCATCCGTTTCTAGTCGCACGACTGAAGCTTCATGAACGAGGCGAATGTAACGGCTCAATCGCGCCAAAGCCTCTCCTAGATTGGGGCTGCACTCTAGGACATAATTCACCACATCATAGGTTGTCGGTTGAGCGTAAGCAGCTAGTCTTAAGCCGATCGCTTCCTCTCCGGTTCGGTCTAGAATCGTTTGCCACAAGACGCAAAGTTGCTGGTGAGAAATTCGCTCATCGCTTCGGTGCAATATGGCGGTAGTGAGGTGGATTTCACTTAGCAATTCATTTGCTTCTAAGCCGATTTTTTCAGCCGCACTGACAATGCCCAGAATTAGCTGAGGAGAGACTCGATGATTCATACTTTGTATAAACAATGCGCTTGGCGGATTTGGTCAGTCAATTGTCGTGCTTTATCACTGCGGCAATCCTAACAAAAATTTTAGAATTGAGTAATCCGATCCTGAAATCATTTCTATGATAAAAAGAAGAAACTTAATCCTTGGTGCGGGTAGCTCTATTTTGGCGATCGCCGTTGCCAATATTGTCTCTACGCTGACTGCTTCCGCTCAAAAAAACGAATTACGCGATTCTCCAAAGGAGCGACTCGCTCCGGTCGGGTTTGTCTTGACGCACCTTCTCGGACGGGAAACCCGTCCGAAGTGCGTCGCTCCCGACCATGGAAGCGAGTCAAGACAGCAACTACGCCAACGCATCGAGCAAATTGCACGCACGGCTCAAGGGCGGGTTGGGGTTACAGCTACGGTGTTAGAAACCGGACAGTCAGTGACGCTCGATGGAGCACAACGATTTCCAATGCAAAGCGTTTACAAGTTTCCGATCGCAATGGCTGTGCTAGATCGGGTCGATCGAGGAAAATTAACACTCGATCGCAGAGTTCGGATTGAGAGCAGCGATATTGCCCCGGTCAGTGCCACTCTAGATCGGAAGTCGCAGGGTAAGGAATTCACGCTAGCTGTAGCGACCCGCAATCATAAATCATCAAACCCGCAATCATCGCAAAATCGAACCCAGATTAAATGCAACTATCCGGTGGTTCCAACCCGAATTAACTGCAACTGAACCCAGATTAATTGCAACCAACCCACAATCATCCGTTCCAACCCACATTAACTGCAACTATAAAAGAGTAAAGAAAACGTTCGTTTTCTTTACTCTGTCATTTAACCACTCACAGCAACGGCAAACCGCCATTTGGTTAATAAAGTAACTCGATAAAGAAATTAAAATCAAGATATACTCCTCATAGATGAGTTTATTCACTTTTTGTCGTGCTAATTGGCTATGCTCGTGTTTCAACTGACGACCAACTCCTCGATCTCCAGCAAGATGCACTGACGAAAGTTGGCTGCGAGCGAATTTTTACAGATCGGGAGAGCGGTGCTAAAGCCACCCGCCCAGGACTGACATTAGCACTGGATATGTTACGCGCAGACGATACACTTGTCGTTTGGCGACTAGATCGGTTGGGAAGATCGCTCAAGAACCTAATTGAGTTAACAGAACTGCTACGCGAACGATCGATCCAACTGCATAGCATCCAAGACGGAATCGACACATCCACCAGTGGCGGTCAATTAATGTTTCACCTATTCGGCGCACTGGCAGAATTCGAGCGAAATCTGATTCGCGAACGAACGAATGCTGGATTAACTGCCGCCAGAACCAGAGGTAAGACAGGTGGCAGACCCAAGGCACTAGCACCGAATCAGAGAGCTTTAGTCGTCAGTCTGTACAAGGAGAAACAACATTCGCTCGATGAGATCTGTCAAATGATGGGTATTTCCAGACCTACTCTCTATAGTTATGTAGCCGAGGAACAAAACAGTGCCCCGCAAACAAATCCCCGCCTCGGCTCTAGTTAGGTTACGACAAAGTTTAGATCTACTCCCCGCTCGTTGCCCAGAACGAAAACTGCTCGTCGAAAACACAGCCAGCCTCTACGGAATATCCACAGACACCTTATATCGCTCGCTCCGAGAACAGACACGACCAAAATCTATCCATCGTAATGACCGAGGGCTGCCACGCAAGCTGTCACAGCCAGAGATGGAAAGCTACTGTGAAATCATTGCAGCCTTTAAAATTCGTACCAGTAATAAAAAGGGACGACATATCTCCACCACCAGAGCAATCGAAATCATTGAGGAGTATGGTGTCGATACTCCCAATGGCTTCATCCAACCACCACCAGGACTATTGACCAGAACGACAGTCAACCGTTATCTCCAAGCCTGGGGTTACGACCAAGAGCGGATGACCAGACAGCCTCCTGCTGTGCGCTTTCAAGCTGATAATAGCAATGACTGTTGGCACTTTGACCTCAGCCCTTCAGACTTAAAACACATCGCTCAACCTGCTTGGGTCGAACCAGGACGAGGGAATCCACTATTGATGCTCTACAGTGTCGTCGATGACCGCAGTGGCATGTGCTATCAGGAGTACCACTGTGTCTATGGGGAGAGTGTGGAAGCCGCGCTACGATTCTTATTTAACGCCATGACAGCCAAGAGCGATAGCTCGCCTTTTCAAGGCATTCCTGCGGCAATCTATGCCGATAATGGGCCGATTTCCAAAAGCAATATTTTCCAAAATGTCTTGTCCTGCCTGGATATCAAGCTAATGACCCACATGCCCAAAGGGAGTGACGGTCGGCGGGTGACAGCCAGATCTAAAGGCAAAGTCGAAAGACCATTTCGGACAGTCAAAGAAGCTCACGAAACGCTCTATCATTTCCAGCAACCACAGACTGAAATAGAGGCAAACCAGTGGCTTCATCGATATCTACTCAATTACAACGACCAGTCCCATCGTTCGGAACCTCACTCTAGATTAGAAGACTGGCTGGCAAATATTCCCAAGGGCGGACTCCGCGCTATGTGTAGTTGGGAGCGGTTCTGTACCTTTGCGCGTGAACCGCAACGGCGAAAAGTGGGTGGGGATGCCAGAGTCTCAGTTGAAGGTGTGGCTTATGAAGTAGATCCAGATCTGGCAGGTGAAACGGTAATTCTGTGGTGGGGTTTGTTCGATAATGAACTATACGTTGAAAGAGATGAACAGCGGTATGGGCCATTTTATCCAGTAGATGGGCCGATTCCATTGCATCGGTATCGGAAGTTCAAGAAAACTCGCACTCAGGAACGAGCCGACCGAATTGCTACTTTGGCGAAACAGTTAGATCTTCCTCGTGCAGCTCTGGCTGGGAATACCGATCTTCGGGTGGTCGAGGAGCGAGATTCTAGTCCAGCATTGCCCTTGAACCCGTTTCAAGATCCCGACCCTTATCGAGAATTTGCTTATCCAACAACCTTAATGGCAAAGCTGGCGATTGCTGATTATTTAGGTCAACCATTAGCCAAACTTGCGGTCGAACATCGAGAATTTATCGCCGCTTTAGTTGAGGAAACTTTGACTAAGAAGGTTATTTTAGAACGAGTTCGAGCATATTTTCAATTACAAATCAGGGGTGAAGCAAATGCTGACTGAAGTAGCGATCCATTTTGGCTTGGACAAGGAGTTTAGACAGGCAGGATATCATGAGACTGCCGCTCAAAAACAGCTATTGCAAGATCTCAAGATTGCCGCTCAATCTGGTTCATTAGTGGCTTTAACGGGAATTATCGGCAGTGGGAAAACGACAACATTACGCCGCTTGTTTACGGTGTTAATGAAAGAGAATAAGATTCTAGTTTCTAAGTCAATCTCAATTGAGAAGAATCGGTCTACGATGACAACGTTGATTTCTGCGCTGTTTTATGATTTATCGACTGATGATAAAGAGGTAAAGATTCCGGCATCAGGAGAAAAGCGCGAGCGGGATTTACGGGACTTGATTAAGAAGCGGAAGAAACCCGTTGTCTTATTCGTAGATGAAGCACACGATCTACATTACAGCACGCTCAAAGGATTGAAGCGGCTGATAGAAATGGTTGAAGATGGCGGTGGACTTCTCTCAGTTCTACTGGCGGGTCATCCCAAGTTAAAAAATGATTTACGTCGTCCGACGATGGAAGAGATCGGCTCTCGGTCTACGATTTTGACTTTGGAGGGGATGGTAGGAAGTCAAAGAGAATATATCACTTGGTTGATTGATGTTTGTGGATCTGAGGAAACTAAGCTCTCAGATGTGTTGACGGTTGAGGCAGTTGACATCCTCAGTGAACGATTGAGAACTCCACTCCAAATCCAACAGCATTTGATGCTGGCAATGGAGGCTGCTTATCAGGCTGGTGAAAAGCCTGTGACTGGGGCGATTGTGGAATCGGTACTATCGAAACAAATTGATGATTTGGAGCCAAAGTTGACGCGACATGGTTACGATCTGCGGGGCTTGGCAGATCAGTTTCATGCCAAACCAGCAGAGATTAAGTTGTTCTTTCGGGGTCAACTCGATCCGGCTCGGACGAAGGAGTTAACCGACCAGATGTTGATGGCTGGGTTGCCAATCTGATTCTATAGCTTGGTTTTAGCCGCTGAATTTATAGTTGCAGTTAATGTGGGTCGGAACGGATGATTGTGGGTTGGTTGCAATTAATCTGGGTTCAGTTGCAGTTAATTCGGGTTGGAACCACCGGATAGTTGCAGTTAATTCGGGTTCGATTTTACGATGATTGCGGGTTTGATGATTTATGATTGCGGGTCGCTACAGTTAGTTATTGGCGAGCCGATCGGAGATCGACAGACAACTTTAACAAACTTCAGTCGCAAATCATCAATTCTCAATAGTCCGGACAGATTTAGGGAGCCAGAGAGCCATACTGGAGAAGGAGATCGTAGTTAGGATGGGATTTAATGAAAGTCGGGTCAAGTCCTAACATGGAAATAAACCGCTCAAGTAGATGTCCATTGAGTGCGAGCCGCTTGTAAGTTGCCATTGAAAAAGATTGCCGTTGTGAACCTTCACCAGTATCCGACTGAGTTTGTTGTTGCTCAAGCTTGGCAATGTTAAGAGCTGCTAGGGACGCATTGAAATGAAAATCCAGCGATTGTTGTTGGCGGGATTGGCAGTCGCAAAGCCCCGTAAATTGTTTAGCATCACGAAAAATGAACTCGATTTGAAAGCGGGATTTGTAGTACTCGTATAGACGGATTGGCGTGATGGTCGTGTCCGTAGAAAAAAGCAACGCCACTCGCTGCTTGTCGGGATTGCGTTGGTCAACCAAATAAACGATGCGGATTTGGCGTTTGAGTGAGACATGCCAAACCACTTGGCTATACATTTTGGTGCCATCAGCCAACTCACCACTTAATTCCAGTCGAGACAAATCACTTAAATCTACCTTGCCATCATACTTACGTGGCGCACCTTTCGGCTTTTGCTCTCCAGTGTAGCAATAGCGAAGATCGGCATCAATCCGTAATTTACTGACTAAATGGAGGTCTAGCGCAACGACCCCATCGACAACAGATTTTTTGCTATAAAAGCTGTCTGCGGTTAGATACTTAACGGCGGTGGGAAAATGGGCACGAGCTGTTTTGAGTTGTTCCAGATAGCCTTTGACTCGCTCAGAAATTACTGGTTCTGTTTTCGCTTTGGCTTTGGCTTTGGCTTTGGCTTTGGACTTCGATTTACGTTTCTTCTTTGCTGTTGGTTGTGCTGATGGAATCGGTTGGCGTTCTGTTTTTGCTGTTTGTTGCACCGAGAGCGTATAACCTTGATGGGCCATCACGTCTACCACTGAAATCACGGAAATTTCTAACCCTTTTTGGGATTTACTGATACTACCATTGTAGAAATTGTCCACTCCCCATGTCTGCTTTCCACTTTTGCTGATAAATGAGCAGTCAATCGCTGCAATCTGCTCTCTACTTGGTTCAATCGCTGCTGCGATCGTCTGTGCATGGAAAGGAATGAAATCGAATGATTTTTGGTAGTGGCGACGATATGTTCGTTCGCTATACTCTCCATACCGACTGAGATTTGTGAAATTCGCCTTGCCACATACCACAAACAATGTTACAAATAGACTGGCCAAGAACTGGCGTTGCGGTTTGCTAAATTACCCACTTTTATAAGTAGGTTCTGTACAATATCCATAGAGCGATTCATCTTGTACTTGGTTTCTACTTGTACTTTAAGCGATGAATCGCTTTTTTTGTGGCGACCTGCCAAGGCATCGCTTCGCTATCGATCATTTTTCTTCTCAAAAGGTGTCCGGAGTATTGAATTCTGATGCCGAGTCAATAACGTTTCGACTAACCTTTGAGCCGTTTTCAACCGTTCTGGATCGTCTGACTGTGCAACCCATGCGGCTAACTCATTGAGCGAACCATTCACCAAATGAGCAAAGCCCTCAGGATCGATCGTGTTCAGTTTTCCCTCATCGACGACCCTCTGAATTGACTCATAGAGCAACCCAAACCCATACTGGTCAAACTCAACTAAGGTATCTGCTGCCAACACTGCTGGAGCTTCAATAAATACTAAACGCCGCAAACCCTCTTGTTGTGCAATTTCTAAAAACGCCTGACAGCCAATCACTAACTGCTCCCAAGGATCGTCTAGCGGCTGTACCTTGGTGCTGATGTAGTTAGCCATGTCGCTATATGCTTCGGCAACGACAGCCTTGAAGACTCCCAGCTTATCGTTGAATTGGTGATACAACGCTCCGCGAGTAATTCCCAGTTCGCCGATCATCTCCTCAGTTCCAGCGGCTGCATATCCTTTTGTCGCAAATAGATGACGCGCTCGATCGAGAATAGCACGGCGGGTACGTTGGGTTTGTTCAGCTTTGGTCAATTTGGCAGACATAGCAGCTTATTTATATTTAACATTCATACAGTATGTATCTTGACAACGAGGCGGTTGATTCTCTATCTTGGATACATACAGATTGTATCTTTTGTTAGGAGAACATTGATGTCATTCAAGACGATTCTTGTTGCTGGTGCAAGCCGTGGCATTGGGCTTGCCGTTGCTGAACATTTAGCATCTCAATGCGATCGCTTGCTAGCAGTTTCGCGCACTGAGTCACCGATCGGGGAGTGGGTTCAGGCAGATTTGTCTGATCTAGAAGGTGTGGAAACGGTCGCAAAGGCGATCGGGGAAGATTCTTTAGATGCACTACTATACATGGGAGGCACTTGGGAAACTCATGCATTTACTAGCCAATATCGTTTTGAAGATTGCACCGATGCGGACATTGCCCAAGTGATTGCGGTAAATTTAGTCGCTCCGATTCGGTTGGTGAAAGCCTTGCTGCCTGCTTTGCGACGATCGGACAATCCAAAAATTGTGTTCATGGGTGCGCTCTCTGGTCGAGACAATTTTCCAGGGCGAGAAGTTGCCAATAGTGCATCTAAGTTTGGGTTACGGGGTGTGGTGCATTCATTGCGCGAAGAATTGCGATCGCAGCAAATCGGTGTCACGGTAATTAACCCTGGTAATGTTGGCACACCTGAAGTCCTAGCCGATCTTGCAGCAGATAATCTGTCCGGTGGGGAAGCACTTCCACTAAGCGATCTTTTGAGTATTATTGATTGCATTCTCTCCTTGTCACGGGCGACTTGTATCAAGGAAATTGACGTACCTGCAATGTTAGGTGAGGGGGCTTGATGAATAGCACCGATCGATATGCTGGTTGGTGGCTGGAGTAGTCTATGTCCGGTGATTGCGAACGTTGGGCGGCTGTCGGTTGAATCGGATGTGCCGATAGACAAACCGCTCGATCGAAGCATCTTCTTAATCGGAGGAGAATAAAATATGCCTTTCTACAACGGAATAGTGACAAGCAAACTTCTAGAGTCAAAAGAGTTTTACACGAAAAATTTGGGGTTTTCGGTCAAGTTTGAAAACGAGTGGTTCGTTCTGCTTGAGCTTGACGGACGCGAACTCGCTTTTATGCAGCCGAATTTGGAGTTTCAAAATCAGATATTTCGCGGTGAATATGGCGGCAAAGGGCTTTGGTTGACGGTTGAAGTCGCTGATGTCGAAGCTGAATATCAACGCATTCAAAACTTAGGCATCCCCATCGTCGTCGAGCTTCGACAGGAAGATTGGGGCGAAACGCATTTTTCGATTGCCGATCCGAACGGAATCGGCGTTGACTTTGTGAAATACACAGCACCGGAATCAAAGTAGTTTGAATGTATTTGTCAGGGTTCGACATCAAACTAACTTGCCTCTTAATCGATTGCATTCATCCAGTAGCAGATCGAGTTCCGCCGCAACTTTCCAAGGATTGCGTCCCTTGAAAGGAGCGGCGACGATCGCTTCATAGGGATTTTTCCCAGTTTGCTTAACGGCTGCGATCGCGGCTGTATTGGAGAGTCCTCGTCCAGCCACAAGCCAAGCGGCTAGAACGTGCCCCGTGCGCCCAACTCCACCAGAGCAATGCACAACAACCTTCTCATTTTTCTGATTAGCAGTAGCTAAGAACGGCAAAATTTGATGAATCAGCAGGTCAGGATCGGCAAAGTTAAAATCCTCGATCGGTGCCCAGCACACTTGGTCGATCCCGAAAGTTTGTCGATAAACTTCAAGCAGATTGGAATAGCGAGCGAGCTGAGATTCGGGAAGCAAACAGCAGACCCGCTCGATCTCTTGGCTGTGCATAAACTCAATCCACTCGTTGACTTTCTCATTGCTGTATCCGGGGCGGGCAGAGCCAAACACGATGAGTTCATTCTCCGAAGCAGCGGAAAATTTGTACATGGTGAGTGCCTCAAATCGTTCGACGATTTAATTCTAACGCTCAAGGTTTCATTGTGACCCAGTTTGTTAAAGCGAAGTCCAATGGACTGTGGAGATTGAGTAAACTTGCAGTCACTACAAAATAAAGGTAAATTTTATGCACGTTATATCTGTCAACATTGCTAGTGAAGAAACGATAGAAATAAACAATTCAGAATTGGCGATCGTCTACAAATTAACACCGTTCTACTCGAAATAACGTTTGCCCGAATTCCTTGAAAGAGCAAGGGCAGCGTTTCAGTTTTGGTTGGAACACTCATAATTGCAAAGTGTCTACGCCACCCAAACAACGCTCATGCACACCGACCGACCAGAGTTTATCGGCTATGATGCAAAGGCTATCTGCGGCGGGTGATTGCGATCGTTAGCCTGTTGCGCTAGATTGTTGCGGTAGAGATGTGAATCATCAACATGAATGAGCACAGCGTATGGCGAATTTCCTTGGCTCACAAAATAGCTCCCGCTTTCACTGCTAATCCCAAAGTTGAAGCTTGTTTTGTGTTTGGCTCGGCAGTATTAGGGATTTCAGACCAATATTCAGACCTTGAATTGGCGTTTATCTGGTCAAAACTACCTTCTGCCGAAGAATTACAAGTCAAAGCGCAGAGTGTTGGTGTCACAGGGTGGGAAATTGAGCCGCGTGGGGAAACAACACAGGGGTGGTTGGAGCAGTTCTATCTGTCTGGTATGAAAGTCGAAGCAGGTCATTGGGCGCGAGATACAATCGACAACATCGTGATTGATGTTGTTGAGCGTTACGATGTGTCGCAAAACGGACTTGTGTTTGAGAAGCAAGCGATCGCATTTCATCTTCAACGCGCAGTGGTTCTTCAGGGTGAAGACATCATTAAACAATGGCAAACTCAGCTTTCTCCTTATCCTGAAGAACTTACAGTTGCAATGGTTCAAAAGCATCTGAAGTTCCGCCCATTTGATGGTCAACACATCTTGACCGATCGCCTTGAGATTCCGATGCTGTACGAAAACAAGTGCGCCATTGTGCGAAGGCTGCTCAACATACTGTTCGGGCTGAACCGCGTTTATCATCCCGGCTTCAAGTGGACACGCTACTGGGCTGAAGAAATGAGCATCAAACCGTCTGGTTTTTTCAATCGGCTAGAGCGTGTTTTTCAAGCTGATGCTGTAAGCGGAATTCATGAGCTACGCCAACTTGTTGAGGAAGTTTTCGATCTTGTGGAAAGGACATTACCCCAAGTCGATCTCAAGCAGCAGCGCGAGATATTCGATCGGACTTACCCCAGGTGGAAGTTGCCCGTTGATGATTGAACTTCAAGCTCTCAATAAACAGGCTAACAACGCACATGCACACCGTGTTGTAGTTGATTTTTTTATTGCCCCCCTTGACACTGACGCAGCGTGAGGCTCTTACGATGGATGCATTCACAGATTGAGATTGTCTCTACGCAAGGAGGAAAAGCAGATGCAGCCAGTCACGATCAAAGTCGGCGATCTCGCTAAACAAACTGGAGTCTCGGTGCGGACGTTGCACTACTACGATGAGATCGGCTTACTCTCGCCGTCTCACCGGACTGAAACGGGCTATCGCCTGTATGGCGAGGCTGACATTATCCGATTGCAGCAAATTGTTTCGTTGCGGCAAATCGGGTTCTCGTTGGACGAAATTCGCGAATGTCTTGGGAAATCTAATTTTTCGTTCGTGTATGTAATGCAACTTCACATCGAACGAGTACGAGAACAAATTGCACTTTTCCAAAAACTGCTCAACCGTTTGGAGAGCATTGCTCAAACTGTGAATTCGGTAGAACCTGTTTCTGTCGAAGTTTTGATTCAAACCATTGAGGCTATTTGTATGTTGGAAAAATATTACACACCCGAACAATTGGAAACCCTCAAGCAACGCCGAGAACTCCTGGGTGAAGAGCAGATGCGTCAGGTACAAGCCGATTGGCAAGAGTTGATCGAGCAGGTACAGGCTGAGATGGAGAAGGGCACCGATCCAGCGAGCGAACCTGTGAAAGCTTTGGCTCGACGCTCACTGGAATTGATTCAATTGTTTACTGGCGGCGATCCTGGCATCGAGCAGTCCTTAAACCGGATGTATCAGCAAGAGAAGCCGGAAATCGCCAGTCGAGGGGCGATCGATGCTGCAATGTCAGAATATATGGATCGAGCCAGGGCTGCCCTGGAGCAAGCCGAATAATGAAGGAAGAGAGGGCGATCCGAGGTGAGATCGAACCCTTGCCTCGATCTCACTCCGGATCGCCGCCCAACAACGCCCATGCAACCGACCGACGAAAAGGGATCGGTAGGATACAGCGGCGATCTGCGATGGGTGATGGGCAACGTTGGACTGCTGAGGTTATTGCCAGGAAAAGTAGTTGCTTTCTGTCACCGGAATCGATCGATAGAATAATTCAATAAATTTGAAAAAATATGTCAAAAGATAGATATATTTTGACGATCGATTCACCCATCGAGTTAGAGTTATTTCCAGATATCATCCCGATTTGGAGCAATATCTGGAAACTTTCTGAAGATCGTGCTAGTTTAGAAAAGTATCTGGAGAGTATCAATGAAATATTAGATTTTGAGCCAATATTTTTCCAGATCTCACCCAGGTTTTCAGGGAATAGACAGGAAGTTTCCCTCTAATAAATAGTTAGCCGCCCCAAGCAGATTAGAAGGAGTTTCTTATGCTGCGTTTCTCTACATTCGATCGACGCAACTACCGAACTGTGGCAGCGCATGAAGGCTACGCTCAATGGGCTGGGACATACGAGGACACTGTAAAGCAGGATATGGATCTGTGGTTGCTCGACCAGATCCAAAGCGTTAATTGGAGTGCAGTCGAGCGTTGCGCGGATCTCGGCTGCGGCACGGGACGCACTGCTGCATGGCTAGCGAGCAAGGGCGTACGGGAGATCGATGGTGTCGATGCCACCTCCGAGATGCTGGATCTGGCTCGCAAACGGGACGTTTTCGCGTCCCTCCGAGTGGCGGATGTTTGTACGACCGGACTGCCAACGGCTAGTTACGACTCGATCGTGACGTGCCTCGTTGACGAACATCTTGCTGAGCTTGCACCGTTGTACGCGGAAGCAGCGCGGCTGGCGCGACGTGGCGCGACGTATGTACTTGTTGGCTTTCATCCATTCTTCATTATGGCGGCAGGGATGCCTACGCACTTCCAAGGAGACAATGGAGAGCCAGTCGCAATCGAGACGCACATCCATCTGTTGTCTGACCATGTACAGGCGGCACTTGCGGCGGGCTGGCAACTGCTCGAATTACGCGAACAGGTCATCGACGATCGTTGGATCGAGACGAAGCCGAGTTGGTCAGTCTATCGGGATGTGCCAATCAGTTTCGTGTGGGTGTGGCGGCAGTGTGAGAATTGAGTCGATTCGGTTCAGCTAATATATCGTGTTGCAGCGGAACGTACCAGTCTTCTTCGTTAAGTTCGAGATGTTACAATAAGTTGGAAAATTCAGCACAGCCACCTTAAATAGCAGGATCTACAGATAGTTTTCCTTTTGTATAATGAATATGCTGAATTTTTCAGTCGATCCACCCAAATTTGGGTGGATAGGTGGAAAGTTTCCGCATAATAATAGTTGCCGCCGACAACGCTGTATAAAATTTGACAGTGTATGCTAAAATCTGGGAGCGTTGCGGGGCAACTTTCGCAGGAGCCGACAACACCTGTTGCTAGCCGCACGACGGCGCAAGACGGCGTTGCGGCTCAGCTCAAGTTAGGCTGCTTCGGTTACAGGTGTTGGCAGTAGTTTGAAATGGTTGGTGAGCAATTCAAAGCGATAGTATAAAGCAAATGCTACGGAGAAAGAGGCAAAAAAATGAGTCGAATTGCTGTGACGACATTAGGAACCTTGGGCGATCTTCACCCCATGATCGCGATCGCGCTAGAGCTACGGCAACGCGGTCATGATGTTGTATTTGTCACGCATGAAGTTTATCAATCAAAGCTGCAAGCCTTGGGGTTTGAGTTTCATTCCATGCGTCCGGATTTCACAGCGATGAACGACCCACAAGAAATGGCTCGAATGATGGATTTGAAAACTGGACAAGAATACATGGTACGTCAGTGGGTGAACCCGCATTTACGCGAAATGTATACAGATTTGCTTAACGTTGCCAAAGACGTAGACTTCATCTTTTCGGGCGAAGGAGTAATCGTAACTCCGCTTGTGGCAGAAAAACTCGGAATGCGATGGGCTTCTAGCGCAATGGTTCCCCTCTCATTTTTCTCAATCTATGATCCCCCGGTTTTAGCTCCGTTTCCGGCTTTAGCAAAGCTGTACAAACTGGGACCACTGGTAAATCGAGGCGTGCTCAATTTTGCCAAATATGTGAGTAACTCTTGGGCAGATCCCATTCGACAACTGCGACGAGAACTTGATTTATCACCGATCGACTACAATCTCTTTCTTGAGAATCGGTTTTCACCTTACCTAGTCGTTGCCTTATTTTCTTCAGTTTTAGGGCAACCTCAACCAGACTGGGCGGAAAACACCGTAATCGCAGGCTTCACTTTTTATGATGGGACGCAAGATGGTGCAGAACTCGCTCCGGAGTTGAAGCAGTTTTTAGAAGCGGGCGACCCTCCGATAGTCTTCACCCTCGGCTCTGCTGCGGTGATGAATGCAGGAAATTTTTACAAAGAAAGTCTTCAAGCTGTTACACAACTGAATCGCCGTGCTGTTTTCCTCATTGGCAATAACCCGCCATTGAAGAACCTTCCAGCCAATGTTTTAGCAGTCAACTACGCACCGTATTCTCAGATTTTTCCTCGTGCCTGTGCGATCGTACATCAGGGTGGCATTGGCACAACAGCACAAGCTTTACGGGCAGGTCGTCCGACCTTGATTATGCCGTACAGCCATGATCAACCTGACAATGCAGCAAGAATCCAACGATTAGGAACATCTCGCACAATCTCCCGTAAACAGTACTCTGCTTCACGGGTTGCGAAGGAGTTGAGTGAGTTGCTGGAAAATCCAAGTTACAGAACGAAAGCGTCAGAAATTGGGCGAATTATGCAGGCAGAAGATGGAGTTGGCGTAGCATGTGATGCCATTGAGCAACAATTAAGAGCAGTCGTAGCCTCATCGTAAGTGGCAGCAGCCCAACAAGTCGCTGCATCGGAACAATAGGGCTGATCGGTTGAGTTCGAGAAGTTGTCTGTGTCCGGTGAGCTTGGTCGTTAGATTTCTTAAGTTATCGGTGCTGTCAGTGCTTTGAGACAGCTTGTAGGGTGCCATGTGTAGCACAGTGACAAAGGCAATGTTAAAAGCCTAAACTGCTATAAGTTACAAATTACATCACGTTTTTCTGGATGGACAAGTTAAATCTAGATTGGAAAATTCAGTTGCTAGACGGAATCTTAAATTTCTCCAAGCCTTTGGAGAAAATGAGTCTGGATGAACTGCGCGAAACCTCTGAAAAACCAATTCCTCCAATAGTAGAACGTATTTTTGGAGGAAAGAGAATCGCTCTAGCTGACATCATGCAACAGAAGATTAGCGGGCGACACGGAGAGATTCCGATTCGGCTTTACTATCCTGTCATCCAGGAAAACTTACCTATAATTCTGTTCTTTCATGGTGGCGGTTGGGTGTATGGAAATTTCCAAACTCATGATCGGATGTGTCGTCGCATTGCCAGAGATACAGGTGCAATTGTACTCGCTGTGTGCTATCGACTTGCTCCATTCTTCAAATATCCAACCGCTTTGGAAGATTGCTATGATGTCCTGCTTTGGGCAGTCAAGCATTCAGTGAACCTGAAGGCTGACTCAGAAAGAGTGATTGTGATGGGCGATAGCGCGGGCGGAAATTTAGCAGCAGCAGTCTGCTTGATGGCGAGAGATCAAGGGCATTCGTCGATTGCTCGACAAATTTTGATTTACCCAGTAATGAGTGGGATGTTAGACCAACCTTCGATCGAAAAATATGCCAATGCGCCAATCCTTACCCAAGAACGGATGCGATATTTTGTGCAGTGTTATGCGCGAACTGAGGCTGACATTCTACAACCCTATTTCTCACCGTTATTAGCGCAGGATTTAAACAATCTGCCACCTACTTTGATAATCACGAGTGAATACGATCCACTGCATGACCAAGCACATGAGTATGCACAACGTTTGCAAGAAGCTGGAACTCCAGTAACTCTGATTGATTATTCGGATATGGTGCATGGGTTTCTGAGTTTTCCTGCGTTTTGTCGAGAAGCATTACCTACCTTTTACGAAATTGCTAAGTATGTTAAATTATTAAATGCTTGAAAGGTGAATGTATTTGCCAGAAACCTAACTACTGCATGCAACGGAACGGAGCAATACGCTATCATCACGCTTATCCTGCATCGCCGTCCGCTGATGCAGATGACGTTATGCATCACAGAACCACCATACCTATGTCCGCGATCGACACCCCCGTTACCTTGCGCCTCATGACCGAGCAAGATCTTCCGATGCTCCATGACTGGCTGAACCGACCCCACATATTCGAGTGGTGGGGCGGTGAAGAGGAACGCCCGACTCTTGATGAAGTGCTGGAACACTACCTGCCAAGAGTTCTGGCAGAAGAGTCCGTCACGCCGTACATCGCAATGCTGGGCGAGGAGCCGATCGGCTACGCCCAGTCTTACGTCGCACTCGGCAGCGGTGATGGATGGTGGGAAGACGAAACTGACCCAGGAGTGAGGGGAATTGACCAGTCTCTGGCTAATCCGACACAGTTGAGCAAGGGTCTGGGAACAAAGCTTGTCCGTGCGCTCGTTGAGCGGTTGTTCTTGGACTCCACTGTGACGAAGATCCAAACCGACCCAACTCCGAACAACCATCGGGCGATCCGTTGCTACGAGAAGGCGGGGTTTGTACGGCAGAAGATAATCACCACGCCTGATGGCCCAGCCGTCTACATGGTTCAAACACGTCAGTCATTCGAGAACGCGCGTAGTACTGCCTAACCAGCCAATGGAGCCGATGCGGTGACGTATTGCGAGGTTTTAGTTCGGTGGCCCGCGCGGCTCATCGGCAACGTTGTGCCGCTCAGGTTATTTATTGGGGCAGTAGTTTAGAACTTGTCTGTTGGTGTTCGGCATCTAGTCATCTTGAGATGGTTGATGGGACGTGTTTTTCGATCGGTTGGTGAGGCGATCGCTGCTGATTCTACAATGGGGAAAGTTTTTGCTCACACTAGAAATTCAGATGAAGCCACAACTCAGAATTGAGATAGCCGATGAACCAAAGCTTGATGAGACTGAATTCATTGTTCGACAACTAATCCAATTCAACAGTCGTTGTGCTGGTGAAGGCAGTTTTCGGCAATTAGCTATTTTCTTACGAGATGCAGACGAGAATTTAGTCGGTGGGCTAGTTGGGTCAACATATTGGCAGTGGCTATACGTTGATGTTTTTTGGATACACGAATCATACCGAGGAGGCGGTTACGGTATCTCCCTTCTAGCTGCTGCGGAGCAGGAAGCTGTTAAGCGGGGTTGCCAATATGCCTATTTAGATACGTTTAGCTTTCAAGCACCAGAATTCTATCAAAAGCATGGATACGTTGTATTTGGAGAGCTATCAGACTTTCCAGCAGGGCACAGCCGATTCTTCTTAAGAAAAGTGCTGCAATAAGCGCGGCACAACAATCCGCCTGCACACCGACCGTTTAGGAATTACTGGTTGAGTCCGAAAGTCTACTAGCGGCGGGTGATTGGGAACGTTGTGCTACTTGAGCTATCGGTAAGAATGTAGTCCTAGTTTTCTGCCAAACACAGGACTACGCTTGAGGTGCTGTTCGAGAACTTGCCAGCTTTGTCTTTACATTCTCCAAGACATATGTATAATACATACATATATAGTTTATCGATAGTTAACGTTCAACAATTTTTTAGGAGGACACATGAACACTGAATGGCAAAACCGCATTCAGGAGTATTGCGAGGCGTGGACGACTGATAGTGGTTGTCCAAACTTCGATCGTCTTGAAACGTTCTACGCAATGGACTCAGATGTTGTCATTTACGATTCGCTACCACCGCTTGAGGGGTTTACTGGGTTTGCACAAATGCGATCCATTTACCCAGGACTATTGCGGCTTACGGTGTCTCCGAATCAAGACTTGCAAGTAAAGCTACTGGCAGATGGGCAAGTAGCGGTCACTGCCTTTACTTCCCATATGGCATACAGGTTCGAGGATGGCAACGAGTTTAAGGTGAATGCCAGACATACAGATGTTTGGGAAAAACGGAACAATCAGTGGCTCATCGTCCATGAGCATCCGTCAACAGTGATTAATCCAAGCAGGATTGAGTAATTTTATGACTATGACTGAACGAACTCTCAATCTTCTCGGTGCGCTGGCTTTAAGTGTAGTCGATGGGATAAATGTGGTTGTTGAAGCAAGTGTGGGGCATGGTGGAGAGACTCCTGCGGCTCTGGTCACACTAGGCGCAGAACCTGGACTTTCTATCAATACTTTGCGCCAGATTTTGAACCTTTCTCACCCTGGAACTGTCCGTTTGGTCGATCGGCTAGCAGCGCAAGGTTTGGTCGAACGTAGAGCAGGCATAGATGGGAGAACGCTAGCATTGTTTCTCACGAATGCAGGTCATCAACGGCGACAGGCAATTTTGACTGAACGGCGGCAGCAGTTACAGCTTGCAGTGAACGCTTTAACACTCAATGAGCAAAAGCAGTTAACTCAGCTTATGGAGAAGATGCTTGCTGCCATGACCACCAGTGAGCTACGTGCTTATGCAATTTGTCGTCTTTGTGAGGGCGAAATGTGCCCAGGCGATCGCTGCCCTGTAGAACAAAAATATTGCCAAATGTTAAATTTATGAACAATATCATTATGGCTCTCAGCTACGCCTTTTGCTGGGGAGTTGGGGTAACACTGACAAAAATCGCCCTCTCAGAGATTTCAGCGACAACACTCCTGATTATTCAACTCTCGTCTAGTGTTGCATTTCTGGCAACGGCTTGTTATGTGAGGGATCGCCAACTACCTTTTTCCTGGAAACATCTCAAACAAGGTTTTGCGGGGATCTTTGAACCTGGTTTAACCTATATGGTTGGTATTTTTGGTGTCCAAATGACAACCGCCAGCAATGCAACACTAATCGGTTCATCAGAAGTGGTGCTGACGATTTTATTTGCAGCAATGTTTCTCGGTGAAAAATTGACGCGGATGAAATTACTGCTTGCTGGCCTCAGTTTTTCAGGGTTGCTGTTGTTACTGCTCAAGGATGCTCATCAAGGGGCTAGTCATTCTTCGCTAATCGGTAATTTACTGTTGCTGATGAGCGTAATCTTTGCGGTTTTTTATGTTCTCTTCAGTAAGAAGCAGATCGCATCATCAGATCCGCTACAACTCACCTCGTCGCAACAGTTAGTCGGCTTAATCGTGACCGTATTCTGTTTTAGTATGCTATCGATCGTAAATCCCAACTACGAAGTAAATGCTGCTGGGATTTCGCCGCAATTTTGGTTGCTGGCAATAGGCTCAGGAATTATGGCGTATGGTTTGGGGTTCTTGCTCTATCTCATTGCATTGCAGAACATACCTGTAAGTCAGGCTGCTTTTTATGTTGCTCTGATTCCTGTTTTTGGTGTAGCTAGTGCAGTTGTGATGATTGGTGAGCAGCCTAGTCTGGCACAGTGGATTGGTGGTTTACTGGTCATTGTTTCGTCCTATTTCGCTAACAGGTTGCAAACTACTCCGATTCACGACAGAGGACACTTATGATCGCATATGTTTGTCTTGGCACAAATGACATAGTTCGCGCAAGTGTCTTCTATGACGCTGTACTCGGCGCGCTTGGATTGTCGCGTTGCGATATCTCAGGCGATCCGGACTTGGAAGGCTGGGTCGGTTGGTGTACCTACGGAGACCAAGGCATCAAAGAAGTTGTGCTTTGGCTTTGCAAACCCATTGACGGAAAGGCTGCTACCCTTGGCAACGGCTCGATGGTCGCACTGCGGGCAAAAAACTGGGCAGCAGTTGAAGAGTTCTACACTGCCGCCCTGTCCAATGGTGGTACACCCGAAGGGGCACCGGGACTCCGCCTGCAATATAACCCTGACTTCTACGCTGCCTACGTGCGCGATCTAGATGGAAACAAACTGGCGGTTGTGTGTCGCGGGTTTACGGAACGGGCAGGGCAGTGATGAATCCAAGAGATAGTAAGTCAAGAGATAGTAAATCATGACACCAGAAATTAAGATAGCTTCGATCGAAGATCTGGAAATTCTTTTGCCACTCGTTCGGGCGTTCCACGAATTTGAGGATCTCCACATTACAGAAGAACAAAGGAAAAGCTCACTTACTACATTGTTAGCCAATGTGGAACTTGGCGGGATTTGGCTAATTTATTACAACCGCCGACCTGTTGGATATATAGCACTGTGTCTTGGTTATAGTATTGAGTTTGGTGGAAAAGATGCTTTTATTGATGAATTCTATATTAGACCTGAATTTCGAGGAGAGGGACTAGGGAGACAAACCTTAGAATTTATTAAAATCGCGGCGAAAGATCTTGACATTCGCGCAATTCATCTTGAAGTTGCAAGAACGAATACTAATGCTCATAAGCTTTACTCTCGCTCTAACTTCGAGGTTCGTGAAAAATATGTACTCATGTCAGTCAATTTATAATGAAACGTATCAATTAATTCCAGCCTTTACTCATTATCTCTACAAAGTTAAATTGTCAATCAATGATGTGAAAACCGTTAGAATTTGAACCGCATAAAGTATGAGTGGTAGCGTGCCTAACAATCCCGTTGCACGCCGACCGTATTTAATCTCTTCGTTATTACTAGCAGCGGGTGAACGGGGGCGTTAGCCATCAGGTTACTGGTGATAGCGTAAACAAAAAATCATCTGTCAGAATTAATTCAAAGATTGTTGAGGGAGCGATCGCCCCTTCAAGCCCCGAATACTTACCATAGAAACTCTTGATACTTGCAAAGCACAAGCCTGATGGAAATTTCTGACCCTCCATTACAATGGAGGAATATTAAGCAACTGTAAATCTTCTTCTCAAGTCTTTATGCCGTCTTCCATGCTTCAACCCGCTGCAACGATTCTGACAAATGAGTGGGATGGTCTGCGGGTCGAGTATGGGCGGCTTGATGCCGTAGGCGACTTTGATTTTGCCATGCCGAAGCAGGGTTTAAGCGTTGCATTTGAACCCCACGAGCAAGTAGTCTGGTCGGTGGATGGGCAATCCCAACAGACGAGCTTACCCGCAGGTAGTGTATTTCTGTATGGCGATCGAGAGTTTGTTTGGCATCGCCGAGTCAAACCGAGTGAATATGTGAACTTGGAGATCGATCCGGCCTTGTTGCCGCAGATCGCCGTCGAAAATGGATTATCTGCGACGACAGAAGTTGAACATCGGATTATTTTTCAAGATCCAACGGTTCTCCATGTCTCACAATTGTTGAAGGCAGAAGTGCTCAGTGGTGGGCTGGCGGGCAACTTGTATGTAGAGTCGCTGCGGAATTTGTTAGCTGTGCATCTGTTGAGGAACCACACTAGAGGCATCCTTCAGCCAAAAACTGAAGTCGTTTGTCTAGAGGGTTTGAAGCTCAAACAACTGAAGGACTACATTGAGGATAATTTGGCTGAGGAGCTGGCGATCGCGACCCTTGCGACCCTAATTCCTATGAGTCAATTTCACTTTGCTCGTGCTTTTAAAGCTGCCACTGGAGAACCACCTCACCGTTACATTATGCAGCGGCGGATCGAACGGGCAAAAATGCTGCTTTCGGTCACACGGCTTTCGGTGGCAGAAGTCTCGTACCAAACGGGATTTTCTAATCAGAGCCATTTCACGGCGCAGTTTCGGAAAGCGATCGGCATGACTCCAAAGCATTTTCGAGAGCGCGTTTGAACAAAAGGTTCATTGTCTACAATTCTCCATGCAAAAATTCTGCAATAATAACTGGTAGAATCGCCCTAATTTTGCTCAACTTCAAAGCTTGCGTAGCTTCTTGGAGAACCCTTCATGTCTTCTCAATCTCCGTCCGAACTGCTCAACGATGAATGGGTTCAGGTCAGCCAATCGATCGCTGCGGATGGGTTGGTTGTGCGGCATGATATTGAAACTCCTGATGAGATTGCAACCTCTGGCGCATCACATCATTTTCTCTGTTTGTTCCTAGATATACTCCGCACGGGCATAACCTGAGCTTTCTAGAATCAGGAAAATCTGGAGGATACTTTTTCTCCCCTTCCCCTGTCTTGTCTCGCTTCTATCGGCGGGAAACCCGCCGAGCGCGAGCCGCTTTCCCCTCTAAACACAAGCAATTTATGACCGTGCAAAGTATAGCTGGGGAAATCAGCGTCAAGTGACTCGCTGCGAGGGTCGAGAATTTGATGGAGAGCAAAAGCGAGGAGATCTTTGGTTAGTTCCAGCGGAGCGGTCTGCATACTGGCACTGGGAAAGTACAGATGAAGTAATGCTTTTTATAGTAGATCCAGTCTTTCTATCGCAGATTGCGGCTGAAACACATGGCATAAAGAGCGATCGCGTCGAACTACTCAGCACGGTTCAAGCACACGATCCAAAGCTATTGTCTTTAGCCGTATCATTTCAGCAGGAAATGCAGCAACCGCAGTGGGGAAATCAGCTCTATCTGGAATCTTTAGCCAATCTATTCTGCATTCATCTATTGCGGCACCATTGCGCCCATCAGCCCAAACTGCGCGACTACGAAACCGGACTTTCGCCTTATCGACTCCAGCAGGTGCGAGACTTTATTCAGGCTCATCTCGATCGAGACATTCAGCTTGCTGATTTGGCTGAAACTGTGAATGTGAGTCGTTATTACTTTATTAGATTATTCAAACAATCAACCGGAATTACTCCCTATCAATATCTGCTTCAGCAGCGTATTCGTCGGGCTAAAGAAATACTGACACAGCAGCGGGAAGTAGCGATCGCGGAGATTGCCCTTAAATGCGGATTTGCTAATCAAAGCCACTTTACCGCGCAGTTTGGTAAAGCGATCGGTATGACTCCAAAACAGTTTCGAGCGAGTGTTTAATCAAACCTATTCATTGCCTAAATTGCTCCATCTGAAAGTTTCGCAATAAGTGTGTGGTCAAAACTGTGACGATCGAGGCAACAAACATTTGATTCATCAGTTGTGGTACTTGAATTTCGGTTTGCAGCAGTTGGAGCAGGTGCAAGATGGATGGATCGCTCACTGTTTGGGAGTCGTTGAACGGGAGAGTCAGGGATTGGAACTGTTCTGCCATGTTTAGCTGGATCGCGCTGGGCTGGATTGTCAGATGCAGATGACTAGTGAGCGGGGATGTGAGCATCGGTGAGTCTAGCGACGGATGCGCGATCGCTAAACTCACCACAACATTTGAGTCGGCATCAGGAACCAACTGTAAGCATTCGACTGTCACCCCGTCCCAAGCGGTACGGAGCTTTGACATTATGCAACTCCTGCTCCAGTCGATTGGATCGACCGCTCAGGGGCATAACCGATGGGCTGCTGACCCACCGCGACACCGCCATGAATCATGCCCTGAATTTCGTCGCCAAAAAAGCTGTAGGGGAACTGAGCTTCAGGACGACTGACGCTTTCTAAGCGATCGCACAACTCAGCCGGAATCGTAAAGTCTAGCGCCTTGAGGTTATCTTCTAGTTGCGATAACCGGGTTGCACCGATAATCACCGAAGCGATACCGGGACGATTGGCAGTCCAGTTCACCGCCACTTGAGCCATGCTGCGATCGAGTTCTTGGGCAACCTTTTCCAGTTCAGCAACAATCTTCCAGTTGCGATCGCTAAACTTCTGAAAGGCTGGATTAGAAACGCCTTTGACGGTTTCTAGTCGCCCTTCCCCCGTAGACCCGCCTTCGCTGGGTTTATATTTGCCGCTCAGTAAGCCACTGGCCAATGGACTCCATACCATCACGCCCATGCCCAAGGCTTGCCCTAAATCAATAAACTCGCGCTCGATGTTGCGCTCCACTAGAGAGTATTCCAATTGCAGCGTCGAGATCGGTTCGTACCCGCGCCATTCTGCTAAAGTTTGCGATCGAGCCGCATACCAAGCAGGCGTATCGCTTAAGCCTACATGACGCACTTTACCCGATCGCACCAGATCGTTTAGCGTCCGCATCACTTCTTCCGCAGGTGTAATCGTGTCCCAGGTGTGCAGAATATAGAGATCGATGTAATCGGTTCCCAATCGTTTGAGCGATCCTTCTACGGCTCTCAGAATATTCTTACGTCCATTACCGCCCGCGTTGGGATTTCCAGGTTCAGCGTTGTAAGTAAATTTGGTTGCGATTACGGTGCGATCGCGCAGATTGCGTTCATAGATGAACTTTCCGAGCCAAGATTCACTGGTTCCATTCGTGTACAAATCGGCAGTATCGATAAAATTTCCCCCTGCTTCAGTGTAGGTGTTGAATAGCTGTCGGGCAGTCTCTTCATCCGCTCCCCAGCCCCATTCCGTGCCAAAAGTCATCGTACCAAGGGCTAAACGACTGACCCGTAAGCCCGATTTGCCAAGGGTGTAGTAAGTATTGATAGACATGAATTGATTCCTATTTCAATGCTGAATGATTAATTGCAAAACGAGAGATGTCTTTTGAGTGGCTTTGCCTATTTTGCCAACTCTCCACCAGTAACATCTAAATCCATTCCCGTGATGCTGGTCGCATCATTAGAAGCTAGGAACATAACAGCACGAGCAATTTCGTCAACAGACATAATCCGGGGTGTAACAAAGGTTTTAGCGACTTCCTGAGCATTTACCTTTTGATAGGTAAAGGATTCCTGAAGTTGAGGGGTGTCAACAGCAAGTGGTGAAATTGAGTTAACGCGGATTCCGTACTTCGCATTGGCAAGTGCGACAGCTTTAGTCATGCCAATGATTCCGTGTTTAGAGGCATTGTAGTGTGCAGTATTGGGAAAGCCAGCGTGACCTGCCACACTTGCCATATTAATAATCGCCCCGCGACCCTGCTGGCGCATCTGAGGAATTTGGTACTTCATCGCAAAGAACTCGCCCATGACATTAGTTTGTAAAATGTCGAGAAAATTTTCGGCGGTAATATCTTGAATTTCAGCAGGGGTCATAAAAATCCCTGCATTGTTGAAGGCGATGTCAATTCGACCGTATTTTTTGACTGCCGCTTCGGTAAATTTTTTAACATCCGTTTCATTCCGAACATCGGTTCGCATGTAGGTGGCTTCTCCGCCAAAGGCTTTAATTTTTGCCTCCACTTGCCGTCCTAAATTTTCTCTTCGTCCACAAAAGAAAACCTTGGCTCCTTCTCGCGCAAAGGCGTAAGCTGTCCCTTCACCGATCCCCGAAGTGGCTCCTGTGATTAGAACGACTTTTCCGGCAAATCTGCCATTGGTATTGATTTTAGCTTGGGGAGTAGGAGCTTTTTGGGTATTGGCGATCGCTTCTTCAGGTTTGGAAGATAGAATTTGCGGGGCGATCGCCGCAGCCAATCCAGTTGCTCCAACGGTAAGCATATGACGACGGGATAATGACATATTGACTCCTTCAAAGTTGAGATGGAAATGTGAGTGAGAATGTGAACGATTAGAGGGTTGACTTGCGGCAATTGTGAATGAAGTTTAAAGTATTCGTCATAGATTTATCCCCCTATTTTTCTGCTGCAAGTAAATTACAAAGTCTTTTGAAAATGACTGGTTAAAGCAGTAACGGCTGCGCTAACTTGAGGCTTGCGATCGTAAAAATCCAAGTGATTGCCCTCTGCCCAGACCAATTGTTTCTGTCCGCCCAATTGCTGATAAAACTTACGCGCATTGTCAGGTAATGCCGACCCATTACTATGCACGATTAGAGTTGGCACTTTCACATTCGGCGCGATCTCTAATGAGTTAAATCCTTGCCATTCATGCCACGACATCACGGCAAAGCGATTTGTCCATGCAGGAATAACGCCGCGATCTTTGTTGCCGTAATAGCTAACATCTCCACTCATTGCCGCATTTTTATCGGTTTGAGCATAGGCAGGAACGTAATCTACTTGTCCCGTGCGATCGTATTTCTCCCGTGCCGCCAAGCCCAGAGCGTTTCGGCGTGAGATCGTCTCCCGACCAAATACAGTACTTAATGAGTTGTCGTCATGTAGCCAAGCTGCAACTGTGGCAAAGGATTTAAAATTAGGATCATTTGCCACAGCCTGTGCCATATAGCCCGCGCTAGCACAAATACCCAAACCACCAAGGCGATCGCCATCTACTACTGATAAAGTTTTCAAGAATGATGCTGCATTACGGATATCCTGTACCTTGGCATTAGGGGACTCATACTGACGCGGCGCACCACCACTCTCTCCCCAATAGCGAAAGTCAAATGCAAATGTGGCGAATCCCCGATCTGCCAGTTTTTGAGCATAAACATTAGGCATTTGTTCTTTTACAGTCGTCCAAGCTCCTGTTACGATTACGGTTGGCAGTTTGTCACCAGTTTTGTAGTTAGCAGGGAGATAGAGATTGCCAACCAAAGTTTCGCCTTCGCTTTGGAATGTGACCCGATTGATCCCCGGCTGTAGGGTGCTACGATTGCTCAGTACGTTTGAATTGGAATTTTGTGGGAATGATGTTTGGGAATAGACGGTATGAGCGGTGAGAGCAGCAGCACTACCGACAACAACGAGTGAAAGTGCCCAGAGGCGAGATTGTAATTTCATAATTGGGAGTCCTTAATCAACTGCGATGCTCTTAATGTATCGGTTGAGCTATCGGCAGTGATATTGAATTCTTGCGCGGGTTTATCAAAATCTTGCTCAACCTCAACTTTTTGGCTACGTAGATGGGCTGGCTCTACCAGATCTCCCGTGATAGCTCTTGCATATAGTGCCAGGGAAGCAGAAGATTTTATTTTCAACACCACATCTAGTGCTGGGCTAGTTTCTATCACAGGAATTATAGGAGAACCAATGGGCTAACCGTTATGCTGCTCAAATAAAGTTAGTGTGTACAGTTGAGTCACCGAGTCTGTGAGCGATCGTCGCATAACAACGCCCACGCACGCCGATCGCCGAGAGTTGGTTATAATACAGAGGTTGTCTGCGGCGGGTGATTGGGAACGTTATACGGCTCAGTCTACTGGTGAGGGCAATGGGTGGAAAATCATTATGAGTTGTCAGGATCGTCTGGAGATTCATTAGAGATAATGAAAAACGAAGGAAACTGCAAATGAGTCATGGTGAAATGAGTTATGGTGAAAGACCTATTTAGTGTCGAAAACAAGGTGGTTTGCATTAGTGGTTCAAGCCGAGGGCTAGGTAAAGCGATCGCTCAAGGCTTTGCCGAACGCGGCGCAAAGGTAATCATTTCATCATGGGATCGCGAAGAACTTGAAAATACTAGGCAGGAGTTTAATTCTTGCGGTTTAGCTGTTGAATCAGTCGTTTTGGATGTGCAAAACCGGGCTGACTGTCAACGCTTTGTTTCCACTGCCCTTGAGCAACATGGAACGCTTGATGTCACGATCTGTAACGCTGGAACTGACATCATTAAACCTGCTGAACAATATGCAGAAAATGAGTGGGACAAAATCCTAGACATTAATCTGCGTGGCTACTATTTCTGTGCTCAATTCGCGGCGCAACACATGCTAAGTGTTGGTTGTGGCAGCATTATTATGACTTCTTCGATCGCAGGAAGTGCAGGTATTCCTGGATTGGCTCCATACGCAGCTTCCAAGGGTGGCATCAATCAACTCGTTCGCACAATGGCGGTGGAATGGGCACAGCGAGGAGTGCGCGTCAATGCCGTGGCTCCTGGCTATATCGAGAACATCATGGCAGATGTTCGGTTCGATGCAGAAGATCCCTATCAGCAGCGCGTCGTAACGTTTACACCAATGGGACGACGTGGAACCGTTGATGAATTTTTGGGTGCTTATTTGTTTTTGGCGAGTGATGCCTCTTCTTACGTCACAGGTGAGATCCTATACGTAGATGGTGGTTATCATGCTGCGTAGTACCTTAATGGAATAACTTGATATGATCGAGACTGCTATCCTCACCCCACTTGAAGAAGAGTTATTTGCGCTTGTGAACGCATTGGAACAGTTTGGATTCAAAAAGCACAAATCTCTTTTGGGTAGCTTAGAGATTTTTGAGTTTCATGAACTGAACTTACTGCTGGCATTGGGTGGACACGGTAAGACACAGTTTGGCGTACAGTCACAATACTTACTTTGTCAATTACCCCAAGTCGAATTGCTGATTTGTGCAGGAGCAGCCGGAGCATTATCAAACGAGTTAGAGATTGGAGATATTGTTGCAGCGACTGCAACCGTTGAGCATGATTACAATCTCAAATTTGTGAACCGTCCATTGCCTCGATTTACTGGTACTCCTCAAGTCATTGACACGCTAAAGCAGCTCCCGCGAACAGAGTGGGACTTCCGGTTGCATTTTGGCTTAATTGCGAGCGGAGATGAAGACGTTGTTACGGTTGAGCGAGGGCAAGAACTAGCCTATCTCACGGGTTGTGTTGCAGTCGCTTGGGAAGGAGTTGGAGGTGCAAGATCGAGCCAATTTGCTCAGAAGCAATACGTTGAGCTACGGGGTATCACAGATACAGCAAATCACTGTGCTGCTGCCGATTTTGAAGTGAACTTAGCGAGTGCAATGTTCAATCTTGCTAAACTTATCGTGCGATGGCAAGCAGCGAAAGATTATTGCGCCGTATAATCGGGTAACTGGGAGGTTTTCCCTCCCAGTTACCCAGTTCGCGTCTGATTTAGCAATTCAAGTTCGACAGCAGTGAGTTCGATCGAAGTAGCCGCAGTACTTTTTTAACCAAAAGATTCGAGCGAGCAGTATTCAAATAATTCTAAGTTGGTTAAAATTTCTAAATATTAATTGTATATTAAAATTTCCATTTATTTAAATAAGTTTTTGCTGATAAATTCTATCTAATAGAACAAAGATTACGTTACAATAGAAAGCTAAGAGATACTGTCACCATTCATTCAAATGCAATGCGATCGACCATCGCTAGACCACTCGCTGAATTCCTCATGCAGCAAAATATCGAGGCTTCTCCGGCATGGGAATTTATCAATGGCACTGCCCGCCAGAAAACCATGCCCACCCTCTACCATTCTCGTCTTCAGCGAAACTTAGTCAATTGGATTAATCAAAATACCGATCTCTACGAGGCGATCCAGGAGCTGCGCTGCATCATTTCGCCGATTTCGCCCGTTCCCGATCTTGCGGTAATCGCGATCGATCGTCTTCCTCAAACTGATGGCCCGTTTGAAGGTGCGCCCGATTGGGTAATTGAAATTAGATCCCCCGACCAAAGTATCCTGGATCTACAAAATAAAATTCTCCACTGTTTGACCAATGGTACTCAATTGGCGTGGCTTATCGATATTCAGAGAGAGCAAATTTGGGTGTGGCAGGCGGATGAATTGCCGATCGTCTACGCTGGTACCGACATTTTGCCAGGATTAGCTGGACTTCCCAATATTAATGTTGCAGCAGTCATCGCCATGACTCTGCAACGATAATATCCTCGATAACATCATTTCATGCTTCCTCAATCTACGCTAGAAACGACCAGATCGATCCTGCGCCCCTTATCCCTTGCAGATGTGCCGTCAATCCAACGTGTGGCGAGTCGTCGTGAAGTTGCCGATACGATGATTTCGATCCCCCACCCATATCCTAATGGTGAGGCGGCGCAATATCTCCGAAGACAAATTGCCGAATTTGAGGCAGGGCATTCAGTTTCATTTGCAATCGAGCGCAAATCCGATCGAGCATTTTGCGGAGTTATCGAGATTCGAGATATTGAGACAGAGCATTCTCAAGCTGAATTGAGTTTTTGGTTAGCAGTTGAGATGTGGGGACAAGGATATATGAGCGAGGCATTAAAGCCGATACTTCGCTTTGGATTTGAAGATTTAGATCTCAATAGACTCTATGCTTATCACATGAATAGAAATCCAGGATCGGGCAAAGTATTGCAGACAAATGGGTTTTTACCAGAAGGGCTGCTGCGTCAGCGAGTCCGAAAATGGGGAGTGTTTGAGGATGTAAAGTTATGGGCAATTTTGCGAAGAGATTGGCAGAGCGAAATGGCATCACAACCTAGCTAGAGTTGACTGTTGCAGTCGATCTCGGTGGTGGAGCAGAGGTTGCTCAGAGCCGCTCAACCGAAACGTTAAGCGACTCAGACTATCGATCGGTGCCAGTATTTAAAGATTGCCTGTCAAATATTAATAGACTTGTTGCTTGCTAAGATCGCAGGAATTAGAGCAGATGTGTAAACCTCAGAATTAGTGGAAAGCACTGGGATGAAGATTATCGACAGTCAAAACAGTGATGTTGCCATCTTAGGTAATATCGTAATTCGCCGCCCTCGCCATGCTGAAGCGATCGCAGGAGTTTGTCGAGAAGCTACAGTTTTGCCGCTCCTTCGAGATCGGCTCATTCTGCCAGTTCCCCACATGCAATTAGTAGAGGTTGGAGACGAAATCATTACACTTCATCAACAACTTCCTGGCGAACCGCTCTGTTCGGTGCAAAATCTTAACGACTCGATCGAAGAGCGTCTAGCAACTCAGCTTGGTAGTTTCTTGAAGTCTTTACATGAGATCGAGCCAGTTGTCTTGAGTAATATCGATCTGCCTCAGATCGATCGCCGATGGTGGACAAATTTGCTTAATAAAGCAGAGCGATTTGTTTTTCCCAAGGTGGCTTCGACAACTGCCGAGCTGTTGCGTTCTCAAATTCAATCTCATATCGAGCAACTGCCAAGCCTACCTTGTGTGCTGAGACACGGTGACTTTGGTTCGAGTAATATTTTATGGGACGGCGAGAAGAATATCACTGGGATCGTAGACTTTGGTTCATTAGGATGGGGCGATCCTGGTTGGGACATAGCAGGACTTTTCGTTAGTTATGGTAGTTCGTTTGTCGAGCGGCTGACATCAACGTACCCAGCGATTGACTCATTGCTGGAGCGATTGCCTTTTTATGAATCGAAATTCGCTTTGATGGAAGCAATTTTCGGTGCCGAACATTCGGATCGGGAAGCTCTCAATTCTGGATTAGATATGCTTAAGCAGATCGTCTAACATGTTTCAAGCAGCCGCAGTTGAACTCTAGAGTTCGGCAGAGTGCCCGCTGCCTGGAAATTCATCGGCATGAGCAAGATCGTATTCAGCCGAGCGCGCTCTGCGTTGACTCATTTTCTTGGCATACCGATCGTATGCAATACAGATCCACACCAATGTCATAAAGAAAATGTTTTTATTAAAGCTTTCCGCCGCATTGGGAAATAGAGTTCCCGCAGGGACGACACCAAAGGCGAGAATAATACTAAAAGTCAAGAGGATCAGTAGCAATCCCGTCCACTCGATCCAGAAATTAAACGCGAATAAGGCTCCTAACACAATTTCTGCCAATGGCAACAACCAGCCATAAGGCACAGCGATAAGATCGGGCAATGGGCCAACTCCCTGCCAGCCAGCGGGGAATGGCCCCCACAATTGGAGTTTTTGGGTCAGTACGGTTTGATAGAAGCCATTTTTAATGCTGAAGTTGAGATAGTTGGAAATACCAGAGACAAAGAAAAATAGTCCGAGTACGACGCGATTGACAGTGACAGCGGTATGGAGATTGTAGATAGTTTTCATAGCAAGATTCTCGTGTAGGAATTTTGGATTTTGGATTAAAATCGCCTTATTTTTTAGGTGCCATTCGATCGAGTAAAGTTGGCATCCCTGTCGAATTCATCTGTTGTTGAAACTGTGTTGGTTGGGCGGCACGCCAGATCAGCGGCGTGGCGATGAGGACTCCGGCGGCGATCGTCGCCATACCTGAGAGCCAAGGCGTGCGACCCAATCTTTGGGAGTGAAAAGGTTGATGCTGTTGAAAAATTTCGTCAGTCAGCCAATCGGCAGTAACTTTGACATTGCGCCAGATGGTGGGTAGTAATTCGAGATAGGTAGCCGTGCGAATTAAATGTCCTGGCTGACCTTTGATGGGGAATTTATCGAACAAGTTGGCAACGCCTTCATTTAGCCCCAATTTCATTAAAGTGCCCCGCAGATGTACCATAGCTGGTGCTAGGGGTTTGCCCTCCTCGATCGCTTGTAAATTGTGGGCGATCGCTTTACCTTGTTGATAAGCAACTTGAGCGGTAGGCGGTTGCGGGTCGTCACGATTAGTAGCGCAGTCTCCAGCAGCAAACACCTCTGGAAAATCGGGCAATTGCAACGTCGGGGTGACGAGTAATCTGCCCCGTCGATCGCGATATTCCGGCTTACTAATGGGTAATTCCATCAATAACGGATGAGGTGAGGTTCCGGCTGTCCAGGCAATCGTGCCAGCTTTGATGGAGTAGGTACGCTCGCCCCGTTTGAACTCCACCGCATCGGGGTGAATGGCGGCAACTGCGGCATCGAATAGTAATTGTACGCCCCGCTGCTTGAGCGCACGGTAGGCATTAGAGCGCAATTTGCTATTGATATCGCCTTTGAGCAGTTCGCCGCTGCGATTGATGAGTATTACCCGCACTTCATCGACATCGCCACCGAGATCTTCGTACCACAGGGGCAATAAATCGCCCAGAGTGCAGGCTAATTCGATCCCCGCAGGCCCTGCTCCAATAACGGCTACCGTCAGTAACGGACAACGTTCCTTGGGGTTTGGAGTCATTACGGCTCGTCGCAATTGCGCTTGTAACCTGTCGCGTAAAGCGATCGCCTCTGCACCAGATGTCAGCGGCAGTGCATACTCCGCCGCGCCAGGGGTCTCCAAGTAAGTCACCTTACTACCCAATGCCAGCACCAAGCGATCGTAAGCATAATCTCGTCCAGAAGCCAATACAACCTGCTGGCGGTGCAGATCGATCGATTTTACAGTGTCTTGGACGAACGTAACACTCGATTCGGCAAGCAAGTCGGTATAGCGCGGATGAACTTGGCGAGGGTGCAGTTCGCCGCTGAGTAGTTCGTAGAGGAGTGGTTTAAAACTAAACCGATCTTCTCGATCGACTAACACGATCGGTTGTTGGTAGTTTTGACGGCTCAGATGCAGAGCCGTAAATAGCCCGACAAAACCACCTCCCAAGATCAGAGTTGGATTGGATTTCTGGTTCATAGTTGGAGCAGAGGTACAATACCATTTGAATCTGCTGTTAGTATGACTTGAGAATCCAGGCGGTGAATGATGAGGAGCTAAACATTAGCTGAGAAATTCGAGAGATTATACTTATAATATATTCAGCAATTTCTCAGGAAAAACTCAGGTTGTGAGTTTGTAATTAGTAACGATCTAAATATTTTGAGAAATTAAATAATCTGAACATAAGATTTGCAGCTATTTCTCGAATAAAACATCATCCGATCGATAAGTAGCGATCGATCGCTGTTTTGAGAGGCTGCTACTTTTCAACCAATTAATCTGCACTAACTTGACCTTTTGCCGAATCCGGTCGTCTTCCCCAAGGTTTGAGTACCGAAATCCCAATGATGAAAGCCAGAAAAAGAACTTGAATTATCGTTCCAATCAACACACCCTTAGCATCAAATTCATACACTGGATTACTCCACGCTTGCAACCCCTCTTGCGCTGATATTCGTTCGGCAGCATTACCCCACGGAAATAGCCAAAACGTTCCAAAGACAACCAATCCAGTCGTTAGCACCCACTTCGTTATCACCCAATAAAACTTGGTAAATCCATAATTTGTCGTCCAGCACAAAAACGTTGCTGTCACCACCGAACCAATGGCAGCAGGAATGACGATCCAATCATCTAGTAGATTAATCGCGGAATCTAGTGCGTTCAATACAGCTCCATCGGCTGATTTGGTATTTCGCAGTGAGAGCAGAAACATACTCAAGACGGCTCCCGTCCACAATGCCGCAAAACCAACGTGAGCTGAGAGCAACCAGTTTTTTTGTTTGATACTGAGTTTTGGCATTTTACCTCCTAAGTTAGTGAAATTCGATTGTCACGAATATCTGTTGCCCGTACCGCACGATTCAGGTCAAGCAATTAATTAATATATTGATAGTTAATATATTAACTAATTAGGTAAAGGTCAACCCCCGACCGATCGCGTCGTTAGCTAAAATTTTGAGCGATCCGATCGAGGAGATCGATAATAGTGGCTTGTTCGGCTGCTGACAAGCGATCGGTCGCTTTGGCGATAGTTTGTGCGCCCAGTGGTGGGAGAACGTACATTAGTTGTTTGCCTTCATCTGTGAGCCAGACTCGGACGATCCGGCGATCGTCTAAGTTACGCTGTCGATACACGAGGTTACGCTCTTCCATCCGATCGACTACTCCAGTTAGCGATGCACCGAGTTGTTTGAGTCGATCGGCAATGCCTGTAGTTGAGAGACCGTCTTCTTCCCACAAGCAGCACAAAACTAAGTAGTGAAATGGAGTTAAGCCATAGGGTTCGAGCCGCTCTAGAAAATCTCGATACATCAGTTGGGATGTGAGCTTCAGTTTATGACCTAAGTTGTAAGGAGCTAGAGCGTATCTCCATTGCTGTAAAAAGTCGAAATTTGAGGATGAGCTGGGCATTTAGGTCGAGGTTAATTTATCAGCCAGATCGTTAACGTATTAACTATTTTATGTCGATGGTTCTACAAATAGCCTTAATTCATCACCTAAGCTAAAACCTCAATTCGATCGCCAGACTTCAGACTAGCCAGACCCCACTCAAATAAGATTAGAATCAATGATAAACTTCATCGCAACTCCATTCATGCAATAGCGTAGTCCAGTCGGTTTTGGGCCATCTTCAAATACATGTCCCAAATGCCCCCCACAGCGACGACAGTGAACCTCCGTTCGAGTCACACCGAATGATGTGTCTACCGAAGTTTTAACGGCATTAGCGATCGGTGCATAAAAACTCGGCCAGCCAGTACCGCTTTCAAACTTGGTTTCGGAAACAAACAGCGGCAAATTACAGCCAGCACAAGCAAATTTACCCTGACGGTGTTCTGCCGTTAGCGGGCTAGTACCAGCACGTTCTGTACCCTCTTTTCGGAGTACCTCAAATTGTTCTGGAGTCAGAATCTTGCGCCACTGAGCTTCAGTTTTTGTTACCTCAAATTTACTGGAAGTTTTGGCGATCGATTCAGATTTTCTGGACGAGAAAAATAGTGCGCTAGCCGTACCGATCGGTACGAGCGAGGCAAATAATAAAGTTCGTCTGTTCATTGTAATTAGTTAGTTGATGGAACGATTTCACAAAGTGGATGCTACGCGAATGGGTCGCTAGAAGCTCGATTAAAGCTCTAACCTTTTTTTATCAGGTTGGGAAATTGCTGACGCAGTTGTGCGAGTTTTGGTAAATCGAATCTGACGATATAGGCTTGAGTAGGATTGCGGACGATAAAATTCTGATGGTATTCCTCAGCGGCATAGAATTTAGTTAATGGTACTACTTGGGTCGCAATCGGTTTGGGGAAAATGCGAGATTTATTCAGCCTGTCGATATAAGCTTTGGCTACTTGCTGCTGTTCGGGATTATTGAAAAATATTGCCGATCGATATTGAGTACCGCTATCGGGTTCTTGACGATTTACTTGAGTCGGATCGTGGGCAATTAGAAAATAAATCTTTAATAACTGCCCATAAGAAATTTGTTGGGGATCGTAAGTAATTTTGACTGCTTCGGCATGATCTGTCATGCCAGTACTGACGAGATTGTAATTAGCAGTTACCGCAGTGCCGCCAGAGTAGCCAGAAACGACACTAGAAACACCTTTAAGATCCTCGAATACTGCTTCTATGCCCCAAAAACAGCCGCCAGCTAAGACGATCGTTTGTTCGCCTTTAACTTTAGTTGCGGGAATATCGACTGGCGGATCGATTTTTATTCCTGCTAATATGACAGGAGCCGAATCAGCAACAGGGCTAGATAAAATCGCGTGCGGAATGCCATAGGCAACTATGATTAGTGACAGAATCGAGAGGCTAAATAGAAACGGATATTTATATGTCATGGTGGGAAAATTATTAAGTGTTAGATGGCTTGAATTTAACTATTAATTGTGTTTTCTGGTTCCAATAGCAAAATATCTGCAAATGATTGAGTTTTGATAAAGTCCTAGTTGGACATACAAACTTAAAGTCCGATTGAAATCATTTACTAGCAGATTTATCGATTCTCCACTGGAGAGACTACTCGTAACAGAGGAGTCGAAGTACGCCATTGAGATAAGTGCTTGTGAATGATTCATCGGCTTGTCAATCCAAGTATCTCTGACAAAAACACAATTTCTCTGAGAAAAAACCAGGAATTATCTAAATTTATGCTGAGATTTTTCTCCTGTTATTCTCAGCAAATTCTCAGATTGTCTTGCTATAGTCTCTCTGGAGTTGCTCTCAGCAAAATCGGGTAGAATGTAGCTGTCGCTACATTCTACCCTCAAGATTTTCATGGACTTTCACCTGAATTCTCTGCTGAATTTACCTAATGCAACAGTAACAGAACTACTAGTGGTGTGACCGAGGAAATTAATACTAAAATCAAGCTAATTCTCAGGCAAAGTTATGGCTTTGTCAGTTTTGAATTGATGAGAGAAAAACTATTGGCTTGCTTATTCAAATAAGCTGCGCTGCGCCTATTTGAATAATTTTAGTTTATCACTCTAAGTCCGAAAGAGCCAAATTCTTGTCTAAATAGTAGGGATATATAGCCGAACAACCCCTGTAATGTTGTTGTTGCCAAAACCTAGATCGATCGCTGCCTGAAAAATGTTGTGAATGGCTGTAGATAATGGCATTGAAGCATCAGCCGCTTGTGCGGTTTGCAGAACATACCGAAAATCCTTTTCCACTAAATCGATCGGGAATAGTGGTGCATGATTATTCGTTACCATGAGACTGCCAGCTACTTTTGCTGCTGGACTGATGACGGGTAATTCACCGAGACTTGCCATCGCTCGATCGCTTGAAATTCCTTGCTTGTCTAGTAGCCCAAGTATTTCTGCTAATGCCGCAACCTGAACGCCAAACAGGGCATTAACGGCAAGTTTCATGGCCATCCCGCTACCGATCGAACCCAGATGATGCACGATCGCACCCCCTGCGGCTAACAGCACAGGCTCCGCTGTTGTTAAGACTTCCGCATTGCCGCCAACCAGATAAATCAGTTTTCCAGCTTCCGCTTGTGGACGCGAGCCGACAACTGGCGCATCGAGAAATGCCGATCCATGTCGCTCGATTGCTGCTGCCAATTCGATCGACCATTCTACCGTTAGGGTGCTAGATTCGATCGCGATCGCCTCTTTTCCCAAACCTAAGATCGCCCCAGATTCTGGATCGAGCCAAACCTGTCGAGAGGCATCATTATCTCTGACCATACTAATTATAATATCAGCTCGATCGGCAGCTTCTCTGGGCGTTACTGCATAAATAGCTCCTCGATCGAGCAGTGGCTGTACTTTATCCGCCGTGCGGTTGTAAATCGTGACTGGATAACCAGCAGCGAGCAGGTTTTGCACCAGCCGCGATCCCATCGCGCCTGTACCTAAAACGGCAATTTTCTTGGTATTCATAGCTATTTATGTAAAATTATCGCGATTGATTCGATCGCCAATGTGGTGGATAGGTGCGTTGATAACCGGGCAAAGCGACGATCGTGCTTTCCCAGCGCATGATGTTTACAGCGTTTGCCAGCAGATCGGCTAATGTCTGGCTGATGGGATCTTGTTTTTAGTGAGGGCACGTCGAAGCCATTGCCAACTGGGATAAAACGTAATGTCAGTTGCACTCAACGAACCCTCATATAGATACTGTTGTTGAGATAATCGAGAATCGATCTGCTGAATTTCAGCCATAACTATCTCGATCGCGGCAGCAATTTCATCAACTCGATCTTCAACCCGATCGCGGAAAATTGCTTGGGCTACGGTTGCTAATGCTGGACATAAATTATGCTCGAAATCCATTAACCATTGCCAGATTGCCGCTGTCGAAATCGGATCGATTCCTAATAGCGGTGGAGTGGGTTGCAACCGATCGAGATAGGCGATAATTGCCAGAGATTCACGCACGATCGCATCCCCTACCCGCAAGACTGGTACTTGTCCGCGAGGATTAAGATTTAAGAAATCGGCAGACTTATGTTCGTTCGCCGCAGCATCTAATTGTCGAGAAATATAGTCGATTTCTTTAACTTCTAGTGCCAGCATCACTCGCCAAGCGGGTGGGCTGCCGCTAATCCAAAAAAGTTCTGGTTTGGTCATTTCGTTAGAGTGTATTGCAAGCAAAAGTTCGGAGATATTTGAAAGCTCGTTCTCGATCGGGAATCATCGCACCATACGCATCGCTGGCGAGAAACTGTTTCATGGCTTCCAAGCTAGGGAATTCCATTACTGCGACCAAATCGAAGGGATGTTCGCCGACTAAGGCTTCGATGCCCTGATAGCGACCCAGAATTTTGACACCTGCCTGTTCGAGTAATGGGATTACCCCTTGTGCGTAACGTTCCAGTGATTCGGCACCATTTTCAGCTAGATTGCCAACAGTAATCATGATGGTAGACATTGGGACGACTCTGTTAGATTGAATTGTGTTAATGAGGGACTGTTCGGTAACAGTCCCGATCTATTACATCGTGGCGAATTGTTTTTCGATCGCTTTATGGTCTTGCCGCCATGCAGTGTAGACTCGATCTGACATGGGATCGGGGAAGATATCTTCCTGCCCAGCTTCGATCCCCAACAACACCGCCTTGACGATATCCGCAGGACTAGTCTTGGGCATATCGACACCTGCTAACATCTGTGTATCTACAGCACCAGGAAAGACCCCGTGAACGGCGATCCCCTTGGCGGCAACGCTGGCGCGAAGGGATTGTGTCATCGACCAAGCGGCTGCTTTGGAAGCATTATAGACAGCTAATCCTGGCATACTGGCAAGGGCAACTAAGGTTAGAATATTGACAATCGCCCCACCATTGTTACGCTCGATTACTGGAACGAATGCCCGTGCCATATTCAGAGAACCATAGAAATTGGTATTAAACTGGCTGGAGATAGTCTCTGTGGGTACTTCGAGGATATTGCCAAAGGCGAGAATGCCCGCATTATTAATCAAGAGATTGACATCAGGTGCTTGTGAGGGCAAGGCATGGACGAGGCTATGGTTGGTGACATCGAGTTGAAGTGGGATGACTCGGCGCGGATCGAGAGCCGTTACTGCTGTCAAGCTATCAATTTTGCGGGCAGTTGCATAAACCTTCGTAACCCCAGCTTGTAATAGTCCATTGACGAAGGCATAGCCAATGCCGCGATTGGCACCAGTCACTAGTGCAATTGCATCTTGAATGTTCACGATCTGTTGCTCCTTGAGATTCCAGGTGGTTTGGTAGTCGATCGAATCGAGCGATAACAACACCATACTTGCTGTAAAAGTAGCAGTAAATATAATTCAACGCACATCTCTCGTGCGTTTTTCGCATCAATGGCTGTTAACTGGTGTAAAATTACCATGAGTAAAACAATGAATCGGCAAATTAGTGTCGATCGATTGGAAATGGATGTATCCGGATTACAAATCTTTGTGGAGGTAGTGAGGCAGGGTAGTTTTGCCGCTGTTGCTCGCAATCGCAATCTCGATCCGTCTTCAGTTTCGCGATCGATCGCCAGTTTGGAAGCAGAATTGGGGATCGGGTTATTTCAGCGGACGACGCGCCAATTGTCGCTTACCGAGGCGGGAGCGACTTATTTCGATCGCATCGAACCGCTGATTGAAGAAATCCAGCAAGCCACCAACATCGCTACAGATGTCTCTGGGCAACCCCAAGGCACCTTGCGCGTTACGGCTTCCGTTTCATTCGGGCACAAATGTATCGTGCCACTTTTAGCAGAATTCCAACGGTTGTATCCCGATTTGACAATCGATCTCCTGCTCGCCGATACAGTTGTCGATTTGGTAGTTGACAGAATCGATCTCGCGGTACGACTGGGACTCCTGGCAGATTCGACCCTAATTGCCCAACAACTGATGCGAACCCACTATTCGGTGTGCGCTAGTCCAGATTATCTGAAGCGATCGAGCAAAATCCAGTACCCCAGAGATTTGGAGCACCATAATTGTCTACTATTTCCACTCGCCGGATTTCGATCGAGATGGATCTTCAAGAATCGCCAGGGAGAACTAAGTGAAATTCCCATCTTTGGACGCACGGTGATTTCTAGTGCGATCGCGCTTGGGCAATGCGCGATCGCGGGGATGGGTATAGCACTGCTCCCAAACTGGTTAATTGCCGCAGATCTCCGATCGGGTAATCTGGTTGATGTTTTTCCTGATTATGCCGTAACCGCAACTGACTTTAACACCGCAGCTTGGCTAGTCTATCCTTCTCGTGCCTACGTTCCGCTCAAAGTGAGGATATTGATTGAATTTCTCAAAAAGTCGATTTCAGGTTCGGCTGAGGTTTAATGATTAAATTCGGCTTTCATCCTAAAGTGCAACTACCGATGTATTCTCCCGATTTGGCGATCGCGATCTGAGCGATTGACATCAGTTACAAATTGACTGACATCAATACATATTTTTCGCGCGTCTTGAAATTGGATCGTTCGTACAGTCGATGAGCCTTAGTATTAGTTCTCGCGACTTCTAGATGAATCGCTCGAATATCGAGATCTTTTGCGGCTAGTTCGATCGATTCTAAGGTTTGCGTGCCGATCCCTCTGCCACGAAATTCTGGATTAATATAAAACTCATCGATGAAGGCATCTTTGCCACCGAATTCAATACTATAGCCAACACACAGTGTGATATAACCAACAGGTTGAAGATCGCTGTAAATTATCCAAATTCCACCGAATTCTTTATTGCCTAATAAAGTTATCAACGAACTTTTTCGGCGATCGTCTGCAATCTGAAGATTCTCAAATTCATGGAAAGCTCGAACGAGTGGTAACAGGATTTCTAGATCGGCGATCGAGGCGATTTTAATCTCTACTTTCATTGTAAATATTTAGATCGCTAAATCCCAGCAAACCATTCATAACCTTGTTCTTCCCAGTAACCTTTCCCACCTTTAGGAATTTGACTGGTAAAAGTAACTTTTGTGACCCATTTTGATAGTTTATAGCCCAATTTAATCGGCGATGCGAGGCGAAGTGGCGCACCATTATCGTCAGGCAGTGGTTGTCCATTCATTTGATAAGCGAGTAAGGTTTGCGGGTGAATGGCAGAAGCCAGATCCCAACTTTCAGTATATTTATCTGCCGATTGAAATAAGACATATCTAGCACTATCTTTCGGTTGCACCATTTTGGCTAAATCGCGGATTCGGAAACCACCCCATTGAACGATCACCGCCCAGCCTTCGACGCAAACATGTTGCATAATTATTGACGTTGATGGAATTTGTTTTAAAGCTGTTAATTTCAGCTCCATCGGAAATTTCACTTCGCCATCGATAGTCAACCGATATTCATCGGGATCGATTTCAGGAGTACCCTCATAACTATTAAGTAGTAGAGCTTTGGGATCGATCGCACTTTTAGAAAATTCAGGGATGAGCAATTGAGGTCTGACAAGTAATTCACCAAACGACTGATTTAATGGTTCTGATAGCTCGCCGATCTTAGTAGTCAATTCGCTACTACAACTTCCAAGCAGATAACCGATACCGGATATCCCTAACAGTTGAATAGCTTGGCGACGAGTGAGATGATTGGGGAGTTCGATCTGATTCATAGAGATTAATGTGGTAGAAGAGTGAAAATATAATTAGTCGAGTAAATGTAAATAGTTCGATCGCCTGGTATTATCATCCGTCTGCGCTAAGCTGTTTGCGAAAGACAATTTTATCGACACTATCTGCATAAAAGTCACGAATCCTTGCCTCTTCTACATAACCTTGATGGCGATAAAATGCCCGCACGTATTCAAAATCTTCAGTCCCAGCCGTTTCTACTAATAGCAAGCGTTCGCCGCGTTTAGCCAACATCTGTTCCACATGGGCGAGTATCGCTGTACCGCGTCCTTGCTGTTGGCGATCGGGATGGACGGCAATTAAATACAGATTCCAAGTCCCCTGAGTCATTCGCTCTGGTGCTACATATACGACGCTCACTAGCCCATTGTCGTCGTCAGTAAGCCAGAAGTCATGGCTATTAACTGCGTCATCGAAATGCCGCGTCAGCAAGTCCGAGAGTTCCTCGATCTCGTTTGGCTCGAATGGAATCGCTGCTTTGGCTAGAGCGATTAATGCCGCAGTATCATCAGGTGCGATCGATCGAATCATGGTTGTATCGTTGTATCTGGTTGAGTTGGTTGGGTTGCTGTTGTTGGGTAAGGATTGACATGGATCGACAGTTGAATTGCGATCGTCAATTGTGTAATGTTGCCATAAATTTTTAAGGTTGAAACATCGATCGAGTCAAACTCAATCCGCCAGCCCTAATTCCCATAACCACATGAAACAGGATAAATAATAATGAGATTGGCACCGTCAAAAAATGTACCGTCCGTAAAATCTGCCAATTGATAAATAGTCCTGCTAGCCAATGTAATTGAGCGGGTTTGTACATTGCCAATCCTGATGCGATCGACAGTAATAACACCGGAATAATTCCCGTGTAGATGATGCGGTGCCAAGCATAAGTACGTCGCTTAGGATTTTGCCCGACTTTCAAGGCTTTAAGATCTTGTTCGGAGACAAATTTCCTTTTCCAGCGTTTAGTTAGGAAGATATAAATCCCATAAATTAGTAAGGTAAAGGCAAACACCCACATAGCTGCAAAGTGCCAATTTCGACCGCCAGCTAACCAACCGCCTAAAGTTGCCCACTTCGGAAAAGACCAACCACCTTTACCGCCAAATACTGGAGTCGCATTGTAGATTTGCAAACCACTACCAATCATGATAAACAGACTGATAATAATTAAACCGTGGAGGATTTTAACGAAGTTTGTTTGTGGTGGAACGGGTGGAGATTTTTTTGGTTTTTTATTCATGGTAAATAGCGACGATCGCTCTCGATCTATTATTTATAAAGGAAGTTTGGGAAATAAAGGAGCCAACCAAAGTTGAAGTTCGACATCCCAACCGAATAAAATGGCGATCGCCGTTCCTGCCATCAGTATCCCGCCAATCCGTTGCAATGTCCCCGCGTAGGGTAACAATCGCCGTGAAGAATTGCTGATGTGACGACTACTATACGCGATCGCCAGCAGCGGAATTCCGGCTCCTAAGCCGTAGACAGTTAATAATGCCAGCGCACCCAAAACCTCATGGTGGACGGCTGCCAGGACTAAAATACTGCCCAATGCTGGCCCCGCACAGGGTGTCCATAATAATCCCAACTGAGTGCCGATCCAGAATTCGCTCCACAAGCCTGGTTCCTTCGGTTCCCACGCTTTACCGAATTGTAAAGAGCTGCTTAAGCGGTAGCTCAAGGTCGGGAAAATTGCCAATACCCCCAAGCCAAAGAGCAAGCCTACCGCCACATTTCGCAGCAAATTGGCAAAACCAACGAACCAGGAACTGGCGACACCTAAAAGGCTACCGATGAGGGCAAAACCGCTCACCAAGCCCAATACCAACATCACTGGGCCGAGTCGATGAGACTTGAACGATCGACCTAATACTAATGGGATGACTGGTAAGACGCAGGGTGAGAGAATAGTTAACAGTCCACCACCGAGGGCGAAACCGAAGGTTAGGGGTGAAATTTCATTCATGCTGACTGTCCCAATAACTGCCGAATTTTCGCTTCAGTTTCGGCGTAAGCTCCCTCGCCAATATGGTCGTAACGAATGATGCCCTGTCTGTCGGCTAAAAATAAATGCGGCCAATATTCATTCTTAAATGCTTTCCAAGTTTGAAAGTCATTATCTACACCGACAGGGTAAGTAATCCCATGTTTGGCAATCGCCCGACGAATATTTTTACGATCGCGCTCGAACGGAAATTCTGGTGTATGAATCCCGATCGTTTGCAATCCCTTGGCTGCATACTTTTTATGCCAACTGGTGACGTAGGGTAATGTCCGTTGACAATTGATACAACCTAATGTCCAAATTTGAACTAAAACGACTTTTCCGAGTAAATCGTTGGTTGTAATCGGACTCGAATTCATCCACTCGCTAATCCCTTGAAATTCTGGTAATCGATTTGCAGATGTGGCGATTGATTTAGTTTCAGGTGTGATAATTTGGGATGCCAAGGGACGAGTCGTACAGCTAGCTATTTGCCAGCCGAGCGTTCCCAATCCTAGATAAGTTAAAAATTTCCGTCGTGGTAATGATAATGGCATAATTTTGTGTACTTGGTTGATAACTTAAATACAAATTAGATTGATAATTAGATTCAATACTGACGAACGATTTAGTAACTTTATTTGGTTGCAGATTAATTTATCTAGATTCCTCTGAATCCCATTCTGGCTTCAATTTCCTGCTCCGTTTCGATCGAATTAACTCCCATCCTGTTGAGCCGTTCGGTTCTGGCTTTAATTCCCACTCGACCTAAAAATAGACCTAGTAAAATTACCATCCCGCCGATATATTGAGCGCGAGTTGGCATTTCACCCAGGATTAAATATGCGGCTAAAATACCCACGATCGGGGCAAAAGAACCGACGAGCGAGGCAGTGGCGATCGATGAATTCCGCAAACCAGCATTCCATAAAGATTGCCCGATGACGACGATAACCGTCCCGTATAGCAACATCCACTGCCAAAGAAATGGCGATAATACGCCAGTAAAATGCTCGGCACCATACATCCACAATGCCAACCAGAAATAAACGATCGTTCCCAATCCAGTTCGCATGGTGTTATGAATGCCCAATGGCACATGAGTCAGGTACTTTTTGGCAACGATCGTGGCAACAGATAAACAAATCGCCCCCGATACCGCCATTAGTTCCCCCAATCCAACCTGCAATCCAGCTACTGTAGCCATGTGCGAGCGATCGGTTTGCAAGACGATCGTCAGTACCACCCCCGTAAAAGCCACGATCGATCCCAGTATTTCCCACCGATTGAGTCGTTCCCGTAATAGCCAGATCGATAATGCCAGTGTCAATGGTGGCTCCAATCGACCGAGTAGCAAGACATTTGTGACTGGAGTTAATGACAATGCTTGAAAGATTAAGCCTGGAGCCAGCGCGCCAGATAAGATCGCCACAGCGACCAAACCGAGCCATTCCCGCCTCGATATTTGCCGCCAAGTATTCCGGCTCCACTGGTGACGGTGGAGCGCGATTAGCACCAACAGCGCACAGAGATTGCCCGTAAACAGGACATTACAGTAAGAAATCGGGTTGTGCCCGCCGACGAAATGCTCGGCACCGATTTCAGTAATCTTCCGCGTGACGGCACTAGCAGAGCCGAAGATCGGGATTGCCAACCACAAATAAACGTGTCCGGGGATGCGTGAGGTTAAGTTTGTCAGTCGTTGGGAGAATGTAAGCATCGTGAGTACGGGGAATAACGGCATCGACTAGATCGGATGCAGGTATAGACCGATTTTAAACTCACAACCTGAGTTTCTCCTGAGAAAACGATTAAGAATTTGGTAGCAAAATCTGTGCTAATTTCTCAGCCAATCTTTAACCCCAAATCATTCACAACCGAAAGATAACAGCCATACTAAAGAAATTCATGGGACTACTTGGTACCGAAACCTAGAGCGTGTCATCAATTAAATCTGGATACCCGATTGCCTCAAGTTTTGAACCGATCGGGTGCGATCGCATCATCAACAGCTACAATCATTCAGGATAGAGACTTCGATTGCTAATTGACGATCGACCCCCAGTAGTCGATCGCTAATTTGTTTACTGATGCTTGCCATTGACAAGTTTCGATTCAACTTAAATTATGAGTAATCTTTAAGCGATCGCCTCAAGCCAATTAAAAGTCAAACGAGCACAAATAAGTCTCAAATTTTTGCCTTTACAGACATCTAACGACCCCGTTCACCCGCCGCTAGTAACCTCTCGGACTTAGCCAACCGCCTGATACGGTCGTGGTGCAACGGGATTGTTATGCTGCCGCGATCGCCTGCAAAAATACCACATTAACAGACCTCACAACTTGCTCCAGTGTTTGGTGTGACGTATCAATAATTGGTAAGTCTTTACGTTGTGCTTGCTTTCGTAAGAAGGTTGCCCAATTTTTCATATCTTGATTAACTAAATCTGGTTGTTGCCGATTATGGATAAGCCGCTCACGCATTGTTTCCCAGTCACAGTCAATAAGCACAATGAAGTACCTTGCAATCTCAAACTTATGAAATGCAGCCTCGATAAAATCTAAATTGACTTGCCCTTCAATGACAACAATCTTTTTATCCTGATACTTAACAGTAATCTTTTCGATCCATCGGTATGTTGTAAGCTCTTGCCACTTCTCCCCTGAACCTGCTTGCTCGATCATTTCTTCGGGTGAGGGAACTCCAATAGAGTCGAAATGCAAAAACGCATAATCATCAAAGGAATGATAGTGTGCTTTCAGCTTCTCAACAATGCTGGTCTTGCCAACACCTGACGCACCCGACAGAAAGACAATTGCTGGGATTTCCATAGCCGACCCCCTACGCCGTAATTAACGAGCTTGCATCTTCACCCCCATTGTTACGCTCCCAGCTTCAAGCCACTGACTTGCTGAAGACTTTGCTGCATAACGGTGAAGGTCAGCGGACACAAATACTCTTTGCAACTCACCAACCACTTGACATTGTTCCGGTGCATTGGGATTGTTATGCGGTGTCGCTAAGGGTGTTGCACAAAAATGTTTAAGTAGAGTCAAGACGATTGAGAATCTCGCAACCTCGTGGCGATAGCCGATAGCCTCCGCGCGCAATACTTTCAGTGAGTCCAATCTCCTTGAGTTTACGTACCTTGACTTTGAGTATTTGTGGATCTAGATGTGCTGAAGCTGCAAGCTCTGTAGCACGCAAACCTGGATGCTGTTCGATCAGTCGTAAAACTGTCATCGTCCAGGAACCCTCTTGGCTTTTTAGATCGAGTTGCGTGAGCTTTCGATGAACTTCAGCTAGTTCGTCATCGGTAAGATCGATCTGCTCTCTCAGCACTTCACGAGGATCTTGTCCCACAAAGTGAAAACTAATGCGATATACTTCACCATCTCCATTTTTGTTTAGCGTGTGCAATAATTCTGAGCAAGATGAGTAACCAGCCTTTTGAGCCTCTTCTTGTGTAATTTCATTAATATTAATCACAGTCACTGCGTCGATCGCCAAAATACCGACGACTGTTCTAAGCTGACCACCCGTTTTAACCGTTGGGCGCTTCCACCGACGAAATGCTAACGTGACTGTTCCATCTGCGATCCACTCAAGAACTTGATGCTTGATTAACATGATGACAAAAGGTTGGAGCTATTTGATTCGATGCACCCATTTTGCGATGTGTTGTCCAAAGTGTTCGCAGCTTAGGCGGTCGCCTGGATGAAGTTCTGGCTCTTTTCGCTCAAAGTCTAAATAGGTTTGTCCCATCACACCCAAATAAGATCCGAGGCGATTTGTTTCATCGATTGTACCTCTTGCTGTGCAATCAATTTCTCCAGGATTTACCCACACCATGCCATGTTGGGCTGCTAGAATGCTGAAATAAATCAATGTATTCAGTTTGTCACCACTGAGAGCCGCACCATGCGTAAATCCACCTGCTAGTTTATCTTTCCAAGATTCCGCAAACCATGTCTCACTGGTGAAATCAGCGAATGCTTTGAACTGAGCAGCAGCCCCACCCATATAGGTCGGAGAACCAAATAGAATTGCATCTGCCATTTGGAGGCTTTCCATAAACTTTTCATCGAACCACCGCCCATCTTTGATTTGTATTCCTTCAATTCGCAGTAAATCAACGCGAGTATCGGCGTGACGAACCCCAGAGGCGATCGCTTCAGCCATAAGATGCGTATTTCCCGTACCAGAAAAATAGATAATTGCGACGCTGCCCATCATGCTTCCTTCAAAGTGATAGTGAGGTGAAACCATCACAGGACATTATGGAGCAGTATGGCTGCTAAAGGATTGTAAAAAAATGACCTCAATCCCATAGCTCTACATGGCAGGGGTGAACGCCGCGCTTCGCCACATACTCAGTGGGTGTACAAGTTGCAAACGCCCGAAAATCATGGATAAGGTGAGCCTGATCGAAGTAACCACAGATAAAAGCGATATCCGTCCAATCGATCTGCTTTTTGCCCTCTATGAGACGAAGCACTCGCTGCAATCGCCGAACTCGACAATACAATTTGGGGGTTAACCCCACCCGATCGCGAAATAGCTGGTTAAAGTAGCGAGTACTAAACCCTATTTGACTTGTCACTGTACCGATCGGAGAAGTCGGTGAGCGTTCAAACTCCCGCAAGGCAAAATCAATCATTGGATGGCGAGCCAGAGGCTGCATCAAACTTAATAAAAACCGCTCCAGTGCCAGAAAACGGGTTGCTGTCGTCGGGTTTTCTAGCAAGCGATCCCGTAGCTCTGCCGCATTCCCCTTCCACAGTTCTTCCAACGAAATGATTTGATTATGCAATTCCCCCGCAGGAATTGCGAAGAATGCAGCACTTCCTCCTGGCTTAAAATGCGCGCCCATCACGGAACAGTTTCGATCTTTGTCAATGATAAAGCCTTCGGAATGGACACCACAGATCCTTGCACCTTTGGTACTACCAAACTGAGTCTGACTGTAAAGATCGAAGAGTGGGATTTTGTCTTCGTGGAGGTCAATCACCAACTCCATCGAGCCAATCGGCAATACGCACGATCGCGACGGTAAGTTATCTCCTTCCCAGTACCATAGAAATTCAACGAACTGCGAGAGCGGCGATCGAGGCTGGTAAGTCTGATAAATCATATAGTTTTGTCGATTAATCAGCCTCAACAGATAATCTTTAGGCTACAGTACCAGCCTAGAAATTGAGCCGCATAACTATTATTATGCGGAAACTTTCCACCTATCTACCCAGATCTGGGCAGATACACTGAAAAATTTAGCATATTCACTAGCGTAAAAGCCGAAATTTTCCACCGATCCTACTATTCAAGGTGGATCTACTGAATTTGTCAACATATTTTCATCGAACCTCTGCAAATTCACATTCAGCAAGTTCACCTAATTCATCAGCAAGATCTAGAACTATGTAATGGTGCGACAATTTTGGCATTTGCATTCGCTTAGCCGCTCGCGTGTTTAGATTTAATTGATGACACGCCCTAGTATTTCTCAGCAAAAATTAATCTGGCTATTAGGGTCGTCTCATGACGCGATCGACTCTTTAGATTACAGTGAAGAAGAAAATGTTTAAATAACATAAAGTAACGGTGCCACCAAATTCTCATGAAACCCTTCGCTCAACTTAAAGAGAGATTCCATCGAATAAAGCAGCGGCATCTCGACCCAGCTTCGCTTCAGTTTCGACTTACCCTAGAAGTATCATTACTATCAATCCTCGGCTTGAGTAGCGTCGCCGTCTGGACGAGTTGGAAAATGCAACAACTGTTGATTACCACGCATACCCAGCAAGTCGAGTATATTGCCAATCGCTTTCCGCGCGATGTCGAACTTTACAGCGGTATGCTACCAGTCAATGCAGGATTACAAAAAACGATCGATAATGTCTCGGTACCAGGATTGGCAATTTGGTTCAAAAATACGGACGGCACGATGATTTTGGCTAAGTCCAGTCAAACAACTGCCAAACTAATGTCCCTCGGCGATATGCCGCTCGAACCCCAGGTGTACCAAGTCGGCGATCGCTATATGATTTTATATAGTGGCGACGTGAAGACAGCGCGGAATCAGCCACTAGGCAAGGTGTACATGGCGCAGGATGTCACTACCGAGCAATATCAACTAATTACTGCCATTCAAGGACTCACCGCCGTTTGCATTTTAGCAACCCTAGCCACCATCCTGGCGATCGCGATCCGGATTCGGCACTCACTGCAACCTTTACAAGAGATGAGTCGGATGGCAGGGACGATTTCCGCAGCAGATCTCAATAACGCACGATTGCAACTCGGCAACGCGCCAACGGAAGTCAAGGAGTTAGCCCAAGCTTTTAATATTATGCTGTCAGGGTTGGGGGATGCGTGGGAGCAACAACGGCAGTTTATCGGTAATATTTCTCATGAGTTACGCACGCCGTTAACGGTGGTATCTGGCTATTTACAGAGCTTACTGCGCCGCAGTAATAACCTCAACGACTATCAGCGCGAAGCACTCGAAACAGCCGGAGCCGAAGCAGATCGCACCGTCAGGCTACTTCAAGATTTACTAGATTTAGCACGGGCAGATAGTGGTTATACCCGCTATCATTTGGAACCGTTATTATTGAACGATGTGGTGTCAGAAGTAGTCGATATGAATGCCAAGTTCGGCGAAAGATCGATTCAAATCACAGCCACAGAAAATGTCGAAGCGATCGTCGATCGGGAGCGATTGAAACAGGTATTAATCAATTTATTAGATAATGCGATTAAATATTCAACAGCAGCACAACCGATCGATTTGATTGTCGAACGCGACGAAAAACAGGCAATTATTCGGGTTCGAGATCGTGGCATTGGGATTCCCCTCCAAGATCGGGGACGGATTTTTGAACGCTTTTATCGAGTCGATGCAGATCGCGCTCGCACGACTGGTGGCTATGGCTTGGGATTGGCGATCGTCAAGACACTTGTAGAAGGGATGGGTGGCAAAATTATGGTGCGATCGACCGTTGGTGAAGGCAGTGAATTTACGATCGTCTTCCAGCAGTAAAATCCCACTATTGGGAAACATTAATTATTTAATATCGATTAATTTGGAGTAGAGAAATAGTGCTGGATCGATTGTTAGTAAAATTGATGATAAGCGCGATCGAAAATTTCGGCGCACAGCGAGGCTGTCTACTATTAGATCGCGATTGTCAATTAGAAATCGTCGCCACGATCGAGTCACAAACTATCTCCCTTTTACCAGCAATTATCCTCGACAGTGAAGTTGGCAGGGGTTTAGTTTCATTAGCCGTTGTCAACTATGTGGCGGATACTCAGGAAAATATCGTCATCGAGCAAACTAACCAAGAAGGTTTATTCGATCGAGATACTTATATTCTCGATCGACAACCGCAGTCAATTCTATGTGTACCATTAATTAACAAAGGTCAACGCGTTGGCATTCTCTATTTAGAAAATTTTCCGACTGCTCCTTTGACGACCCAACGGTTAGAAATTCTCCAATTTCTCTTCACCCAAGTAGCAATTTCCCTCGACAATACTCAAATCCACCACCAGCTAGAGTTTGATGCGGACGAAAGCCATAATCAACTGACACAGGCAAACGATAGACTTCAGACCGAAATCTTAAAACGCCAAAAGTCCGAACAAATCCTCAGATCGATCGTGGCAGGTACAGTCTCAGCTACAGGTGTAGACTTCTTTCGATCGCTCGTCCGCTCTCTGGCACAAGCTTTGGGCGTTCGCTACGCCTTCATCAGCGAATGTATGGATGCGCCACCGACACGCGGTCGTAGCTTTGCCTTTTGGCAGGGAGATAAGTTTGGGGAAGAGTTTGAGTATAATTTCCACGGTACGCCTTGCGAGCGAATTATTGACAGTAAAAGCTATCAATGTTTTCCCGCCCAGATCCAAGCCCTATTTCCCGAAGAAAAAGATGAACTTGAGGCAATGGAAGCCCAAAGCTATGCTGGAGTCCCGTTACTAACTTCGACGGGCGATCTGTTGGGACACTTAGCAGTACTCGACGATCGACCGATGGCATCTGACGATGCTGCGCACCAGAAGCTCCGCGAACGCGATCGATCGATTCTGGAAATCTTCGCGGCGCGGGCGGCGGCGGAGATGGAACGCTTGCAGGTAGAAGACGAGCTGCGAGTTTCGGAAACCAAGTTTGCGACTGCTTTTCGAGCTTCACCAGATGCGATCGCCATTAGCAATCTCAACGATGGTACTTACATCGAAATCAACGATCGCTGCTTGCAAATGTTGGGCTATTCCCGTGCTGAAACGATCGGGCGTAGCGACCTAGATTTGGCGATTTGGGCACATCTAGCCGAGCGGATGACGATCGCCACACAGTTGCAAGATCGCGGCACCGTCAGCAATCTAGAGGTATGGTTGCGCCGCAAGTCGGGTGAAATTTTCCCCGCACTATTGTCGGCTGAAGCCATCGACTTAGAGGGCGAATCATGCCTGTTGGCTGTGGCTTCGGATATTACCCTACTCAAGCAGGCCGAAACAGCGGTGCTCAGACTAGCCGAAATTGGCGAACTAGCCGCCACGATCGTCCATGAGGTACGAAATCCCTTAACTACGATTATGATGGGCTTGACTGCCTTTAAAAAGCTCGAACTTGACGATCGATTTCAAGAATATTTGGCTTTATCAATAGACGAAGCCGATCGATTACAACGGCTGCTGAATCAGATTTTGCTCTATGCTAAACCTCAAACACTCGATCGATCTGAGCTAGAACTAAATAGCTTCATTTCGGAAATATTAAATACCCTACAAACTGCCCCAGTTGCGATTGGCAAGCCACTCAATTTTGTCGCCATGCGATCGCCTGTGAATATATCAGTCGATCGAGATAAATTCAAGCAGGTTTTAATCAATCTCGTCACTAATGCTTGTGAAGCAGTAAGTGTCGGCGATCCGATTACCATTCAGATTAGGGAAAGCGAATCTCGGCGAATTTGTATTCAAATTCATAATGGTGGGATGCCGATTCCTACCGATCTTTTACCACAACTTACTAAACCATTTTTTACTACTAAAGCTAGTGGTACGGGATTGGGTTTAGCGATCGTCAAACGGATTGTCGAAGCTCATGATGGGGAGTTGCAGATCGAGTCGAGAGAGGGAATTGGCTCGATCGTCACAGTTCAACTTCCTCTATTTTTATCCTAAAAATATCCTAGCCAGATCTGAGTAATTTGAACGTTAATCATCGTTCTTCCTTCAAGATAATGTTAATAAAACATTGATATGTCGCCGCACCAGGTATTTTTGTTGCTCTGCCGAGAACTGCTCGGGGTAGATGACTACCCCTGTCCCAATTCCATCCACTAGCGCAATGAGTGCATTTGCTTCGAGGGTTAGATCGAGATCGGCTCGAATCAGCTTAGCTGCTTGTAAGTTAGTTAACTCTTGAGAAATAATCTGCCGTAAGAAATCATAGCGTTTTCGATGTTCCCGAACTAGTTGTTCTCGCCCGATCGAATAGCCCAAAAATGCCATCCAAACTTTCCACTCGTCTCTGTCAATGTTCTCTAGTGGTAGAGCGACAAAAATCATTTGCTCTAATCTTTCAATTCCCTGCTGTCCCTTGGCGCAGGCTTTCATTTCCGCTGCAACGTTTTCAAATACTTGCTCTAACGCAAACAAAGTGAGTTCTTCTTTATCTCGAAAGTAGTGAGTGACAACTCCAGTCGAGGAGCCAAGTTCTTGCGCTATCGCCCGCATACTAGTGCGATCCAATCCTTCACGGACAATCACCTGCCATGCGGCTTTAGCGACTTCAATCCGGCGATCGTCAAAACTCATAACTCTCCTTGGTTTACAGCAACATCAAACAACCTTGACATTCTATCACAACAGTTGTTATGCTGTATTCGAGAATCACAACTGTTGTGATATTATCTCCATTGACCTAATTTATACACACTTAGAATACACGATGATTCGATCGATCGAACCTGATGAAACCAGCGCAGCACTCGCTTTAGCAGCAGCTACGGGTCTGTTCCAGCCCCACGAGACTGAGGTACTTGCCCAAATGCTGTCCGAGCACTTCAACGGCGAAACCGATCGCCAAGATTTATGGCTTGTCGATGATGATGATGATGAGCTGGTGGGAATTGCTTATGTCGCGCCAGAGCGCATGACCGAGGGAACGTGGAATTTATATTTAATTGGCATTCATCCCGATCGTCAGCGGCAAGGACGCGGCGCGGCATTGATCGCTCATGTCGAACAGATGTTGGCCAAGCGAGGTGTGCGGGTGCTATTGGTGGAAACATCAGGAACGGAGAGCTTCGAGTACGTTCGAGCGTTCTATCGTCAGAGTGGTTACGACGAGGAAGCACGAATTCGGGAGTTCTACACTGCTGGAGTTGACAAGATCGTTTTCCGCAAAGCCATAGTCGCTCCAGTGAAATAAGCTGGTGGATAGAGTAGTTTAGCGTTGGCGGAGCCGCGTCGCGAGGTAATCGTCAAACGGATTGTCGAAGCTCATGATGGTGAGTTGAGGATCGAGTCGGGTGAGGGGATTGGTTCGATCGTCACAGTTCAATTGCCAGTGGTGTTGTTTTAGAAATACAGACGCTAACCGATCGATGGGTGGATGGATGGATTGGTGATATTGCAGGTAGAATTCGATCGATATCATAGCCCTAAAATATCAGCCGACCTCATCGAACGGTCGATCGTTGACAGGGGTGCTCTCACCCTCCAAGCACCAACATTTTTTAGTTGATTTTAAAGGACGCGCGGCAGCACTCCTGGCTCATATCGAACAGATGATGGCGGAGTGAGATGTGCGTGTGCTGTTGGTGGAAACATCTGGAACCGAGAGCTTCGAGTACGTTCAAGCGTTCTATAACGCCAATTAATGTTAAATTGCGAGGCAATTTGAGAGATATGGGTATGAGAAAAAGCTGGATAGGGGCGATGAGGGTAAGTTTGGCAACTTTACTCCTAAGTACAATTCCCATAGCGGCTATTAGTCAGCACGCACCCAAACCAACTTCTGAGCTTAACCAGCTTACTTTTTTTGCAGGAGTTTGGTCGTGTCGAGTTAGACCGACAGATTCAGCCGCGATTGAGGAATTTACATGGAATGTTCAACGCACCTTGAAAGACTTCTGGTATATCGCAACTGTTCAAACCAAGCAGACTTCCAAGCTGACAACGATTCAACACGAGTTTTTAGGATACGACACTGCGGCTAAGAAGCTGTTGCGAACTTTTGTGAGCGATAAAGGTAATTTAATCGAGATGAATTCATCTGGATGGGAAGCAAACACATTTGTCTGGGAGGGTAGTGTTGTTACTAATGGCCGCAAAATACCCCTACGTGAGGCAATTACTAGAAAAGCTGCAACTGAGTTTACGGCAACTTGGGAGGTGAGAAAAACTGGGGAGCAGTGGGCGGTTGTTAGTAATGAAACCTGCCGAAAGCTGAAATAAGTCACAATTAACGAAGCTAATGTTTTAGCTACTTGAGTAAGCTGACGGACGATCTCATCAAGATCGATTACCTCGCGGCGCGGCTACGCCAGCGGTTCAGAGCATTTTCTGCAACGAATCGCAGATCCCACAATACTACTCCCGCAACGAATAACCGACTCCCCGCGCGGTATGAATCAATCGCTTCTCATTATCCTGCTCTAACTTCAACCGCAGGTAGCGAACGTAAACCTCAATAATATTTGAGTCGCCCAGAAAGTCATACCCCCAAATATTTTCGAGAATTTGGTCTCTGGTAAATACCTGACGTGGATGACTCATTAAATATTGCAGCAGATCGAATTCCTTGGCAGTTAAATCGATCGATCTTTGCCCGCGATGGACTTCACGAGTGCGGCGATTTAAAGTTAGATCTTCAAACTGCAATAGATCTTCATCGGTTTCTTGCGTGCGCCGCAGATGAGCGCGGATTCTAGCTAATAACTCCTCTATGCTAAATGGTTTAACCAAATAGTCATCGGCTCCTGCATCTAAACCCGTCACGCGATCGCCAACTTCATCTCTAGCTGTTAGTAAAATCACCGGAATTTTAATCCCAGTCGATCGCATTCTCCGACATAATTCTACACCAGTTAAACCGGGCAGCATCCAATCTAAAATCGCTAAATCTGGCTCCGACTCGCGTACCAAAGCTAGCCCACTCATCCCGTCGTGTGCCACGCTGACGCGGTAGCCCTCACTCCCCAATTCCAGCTCGATAAAGCGGGCGAGTTTGACTTCATCTTCAACTAATAGAATATGTGACATTATCTGTTTTTCCTTCATCTCGCATGTGCTCATGCACTAATTATCTGTGGTCGGGTAGTTATTTGGGCATTTTTATCGCTGGAGCTGACTGCACGGTACAAGGCTTTTTGTCACATTGCTGCTCGTAGAGATTTTTGACATAGGGCTTCTGCCAAGCAAGGGGAATTTCGAGCAATGACTTGACTCCAGTAAAAGCCTGTCCGATAAATAGCAGCAGGGCGATTCTCTTTCAGAGAGGCTACGCCAACGAATTTAAAATAATATGAATATTCCGCCACCGATGAGTACGATCTTGATATATTTCTCTAACGATCGCTAGGGAAAAATCATCAGTAATGCCGCAACAATACCGTAATAGTAATGAGAAATATACCATTGTTCATCATTACGATAAACCCCATCTTGACTGCCCAGCATAATCAGTGCAACACTGGTAAAGATGGCAAAAATGCCCCGCCAGAGTCTGGTTTTCGCACGGCAAAGTAATGATAATGATGCGATCGCGGTTACAAAAATCAGGCTAATTATAATTACCTGAAATGGACTTTTTGCCCATACTTGCCGATCGACAATGTTACCAAATACGTCATTGGCAAATGCTAATAGCACGATGCCCACTACCGAACCTGTCAACCACCGACCTAATCGAGCATGTTCTGGCCCCGCGCTGGGCGGAATGGTACTTTTAGATCCAGTCGCTAGCTGTAACCGCCGCTGACGAGTTTGCAACGCATGATTGACAACTATGCCAATTAATGGAAATACGACAGTAACTGCAAAAAATGGATGTAGTAATAAAATCGTATCCCTATCCATGAATCATCTCCCGATTTGCGGTTAATACCGAACTAATAAAATAAAAAGTTAAGGATATAAAAAACACAGAAGTACAAAAATCTACGCTGGAGGAATGAGAACTACATAAGATCCAATCTTGCCCTCACCCCAACCCTATCCCATGTTTGGGATAGGGAGCAAGAATTGTAAGTTATTCAGTCCCGATCCCTTAGTTCTTTATTCCCTCAACTTCAGGATCGACAAATTTTCATGTCAATAACTACGACCTAGCAAATTAGGCTATTACTTAACTTCATTTGCTGGGAAAGTAGTTATTCTGCCTTTTTTAACCGCCACTACCACATCGTAAGTAGCGCAATAGGAAAAAGTGACGTTATTCGCTTTGTTGTATAAACTGACGACCATACCTGCTCCGCCAGGTTGAACTCCTAGCGGTTCTAAATCCCCATAGAAGAAGCGGCGCAGTTGGTCGCCACCACCGATCTGACCCTTGTTTTTAGTAACTAGCGCAATTTTTTCTTGGACGGATGGGCCTTCAGCAGCATGTGCAACTATCCCGATCGATGGAGTAAATGTGTTAGGTGCAACGTGAGCGACAGTAACTAAGCCCAACAGTGCAACACTTGTAACCAAAGAAGTTAATTTCATAGAATTCATGATGAATATCGATAGAATGTTTTTCAGCAGAACCCAATTGGCTCACTGAATCAACTATCGCAGCCTGTAATGAAAGCTATCTGAACTCAACCGATCGATTTCCTGAATTTATGCTGAAATTTTACTCATCTAAATCTCAGCAATTTCTCAGATTACTCACGATCTAAGATTCGACCTGAAGGTCATCAAATATCGATCGATGATGTGCTGGAGATAACTATCAAGCTGACATTGTTGCACGATGGCTCTTTAAAGTTTCCTAAATTACCAGGAATGCTGTATTGAGCAGATAAAATTGCTAGTTCTAGATTAAGAAGGGTCGATCTATCTCAAATGCACCACCAGTCTTGGTTGGGATTTTTCCACTGCATTAATACAGTGGAATTTAAAATCGATACTTTATATCGTTCGTAAAATATCTATGGAATCACTCTCTAAGTTTGGATTAGCTCAGTCATCCTTCATCATTCGATCTAATCGATGATTCGCTGCTGTGGCAATTTTCTCAAACCTATTGTTAGCTAGGAATCCACAGATCGAAGCCAGTACGCCGATGGTTATTTGCCCATTTATCACTAGAATTATGCCGACGAAATCGCTCACACTGGAGATCCCCGTTACAACCAGGGCACAATAAGAGCTAATCCGTGCATAATTTACTCGATCTACCAAAATCTCCCGTTCGATCTCTCGATCGTGAGTGGAACTGGACAAGGAGGACTTAGCGAACAGCATTGATATTTTTTTGAATGACAGCATAAATGTTATTTGAAAATAAATTGATTCAGCTTCATGTGTAATTTCGCCTTATCTCCATTAGCTCATGAAATCCTCAATACGCTGTCCAATAAATGTGTTCGAGCTATGTTCAACCTTCGTCCAAGTATTTTTAAAACTTTATGATGACAACTTTCAGAGCGAGTATAACGGGAATTCAACAAGCTCAAACTGCTTTGAAAAGTTACCACGGTAAGCATAAAACTTATTTAGCAGGTGAAGCAGGATGCTCTCGTACTAAAGTTTATGACTTTTTTAAGGGTCAAAAAGTTCAAGACGAGATCTTTAAAAACATTTGTGCGGCATTGTCTTTGGATTGGCGATCGATCGCCGATGTAGAGACAGAAGAAATAGACACAGAATCAACTCCAGAGATCGATAGTCTCGTTCAAACCATCCGTCAACAAGTCAGTGATGATATCCTCCACCGCTGCGGTAAGATGCGGATTCTGGATATGGAACAGCCGATCGAGTATGGTGACATCTACACCAGTGTCAATATTCTAGAAAAGAGTGCGGGCAACACTCGATCGGAAATTACCAAAATGTTGGCTCATTGCCAAAGAGAGGATTTCGAGCGACCGTTTTTAGGCAAAGTTACACAGGCACGAGTACCAGGGGTAGACGCGGTAGATCTGCACGATAAACTGATGATCTTGGGTAAACCAGGAGCAGGTAAAACCACCTTCATGAAGCGGTTAGCGATGCTTTGTTGTGGTAGTAACTTTCAACCGGAAAGAGTGCCCATTTTTGTGACGCTGAAGGACTTTGCTGAAGCAGCAGCACAGCCGAGTGTCCTAGAATATATCGATCGTCAATGGGCAGACTGTGAGGTTACAGCGACCGCTAAGACACTGCTCGGAGCAGGTCGAGCATTAGTATTGCTGGATGGTTTGGATGAAGTGCGAGAAATCGACCACGATCGAGTGCGGAAGGCGATTGAGAATTTTTCTAATCTATATCGGAAATGCCAGATTGTAATTACTTGTCGGATTGCCGCATGGGAATACAAATTTGAGCATTTTACCGAAGTAGAGGTTGCAGATTTTGACGAGCAGCAGATTGCCGAATTTATCAACAAATGGTTTCAGGCTGAAGGCAAACCGCTCACAGCCAAGCGAATGCTATCGAAGCTAAAAGAGCGCGAGCCAGTCATGGAATTGGCGACGAATCCGCTGCTATTGACCTTGCTGTGTTTGATTTTTGGAGAGGGAGCGGAGTTCCCCAGCAATCGCTCGGAATTGTATAAAGAAGGGCTGGATGTGCTGCTAAAAAAGTGGGATGCCAAACGCGATATCGATCGACATCAAGTGTATAAAAAGTTGTCGCTCAAAAGGAAGGAAGATTTATTAAGTCAGATAGCCTTCGATACATTCGATCGAGGTGAGTACTTCTTTAAACAAAGCACAGTAGAACGTCATATTACCGACTATATTTGCAATCTCCCAGGTACGGCGACAGATGAAGAGGCTTTGCAGCTAGATAGTGAATTGGTATTACGATCGATTATGGCGCAACATGGTTTATTAGTCGAACGTGCTAAGGAGATTTTTTCTTTTTCCCATCTCACTTTTCATGAGTATTTTACAGCGAAGTGGATTGTAGATAGTTTTGCAGTTCAGGGCGAGCGATCGTTTCTAAAATTAGTTGAGAAGGTTAGCGATAGACGCTGGCGAGAAGTATTCTTTTTGGTATTGGCAATGCTCCCTAATGCTAGTTCTCATTTACTAGCAATCAAACAAGAAATTGATGGGATAATAGCTGGTGATGAGAAGGTACAGGAATATTTAGAGTGGCTAAATGAGAAATGTCAATCGATCGAGTCTGAGTTAAACGATCGAACATCCTCAGACCTATTAATAATACGTTTACTTTACTTAGATCTCCCCGTTTATTCTTCTTATAAAGACTACAGCGCACAGTCACAGTCATATTTACTAAGCCTCGATCTCTCTGAAAATGATATCTCCGCGCCATTTTCTACGAAGATGTTCATGGCACTTCCTCTTCCTTTACGGCTTGAATTTTGTCTTTACTTCTGTATCTACTACTTCCAACTACCTATTCTCCTTGAGTTCAATCTTATCGAGCAAGCCATTGGCAATGCTCAAATGCTCGAATGTAGCGATGAGTTTGTGAGTGAGCTAAAAAATCTAAACCAGCAGATTCCTCTTCAATCCGAAAATCTCATCCAATGGCAACAAAAATTGCTAGCAGTGCTAATTAAATATCGAAATGTTGGTTGTGATTGGCAATTCACATCACAGCAAAAAGATCGTATTTATAAATATTATAATGCCAACAACCTTTTGAGAGAATGCTTGGAATTAAAAGATGAATGCTATATCGACATTGCTACGCGCCAGTACATCACAAATATTTTTTGCCGTCTAGAAAATTAAAGATGGCTTAAATAGTATTATATATATCTGTAACTTACATATTTAATTTAAAGCAAATTTTTCCAAAAACTCATGATAAGATATTGTTTTAATATGTTTATCATTACAAGCAAATATTAAACATTTAGAATTGGTTACAAGCGTTCGCTGACAAGAGATTGCATAATGCAGGTTTAAGATATCGTGAAAACTCAAGCTTGGCGATCGAGAGTAATTAACTTCTGGTAGCAAAGTTGGATTGGCAATAACAACAGATAAACCAGATCGTTCGATAAATTGGTGGGCATTACAATAATCTGGATAATGACATTCTGAAACCACCAGATCGAGGACTTCAGATGAAGTCAGCGATAGCAGTTTTCCATCGGATTGAGATAATGATATCAGTGCATCTGCATCTAGAAGAGGAATCAATCACTAACCTCAACATCATATTGTTTCCAAGTTTGCAATTCCTGATGCACTTCCGAAGTTTTTTTACCCAAAATTTCAGCAGCACGAGAAATAGTTAGCGGTTCATCTTCCAGAAGTGCAGTATATGTCAACCTCTCCAGACGAGTTAGTCTTTGTGGCATGGGGATCTCAGAATTAGGGAGATCCTTATCCTTCCCACCACATTTCTTATTAAGAACGCCCATTTGTGTACCGCTTTGCTGTTTGGTAATAATACCAGCTTGTTCGGCTCTAATCAGAATAGTTCTTAGACTCACACCATATCGTCGCTTGATATCGATCAGCAAAGGATCTGGTATCCAGCGATCTCGATAAGCACGCATTTCTCTACGAATGACATTTTTTGGCAGCAAAATAGCTCCAGCTAAATGATTGGCAGCCTTCTCACGGGGATCTGAAGATTTAGTACGTTCTGGCGGCTGTCGATATTCTTTATGATGAAAAATTAAGTGAGCAAGTTCATGTAGTGAAGTGAAAAATTGTCGTTCGGCGACATCATTGCTATTAACGACAACAAGACATCCCCAATCCTCCTCACAGGCTGAGAACCCTGAAATTTTGGCAGGAAGGGGGTAGGGTAAAACTTTTAACCCTTTGCTTTCTAGAAGCGACAGAGAGTCGCCAACAGGTGCTGACTCGCCTAATCCCAGCCAGTTGCGTACTTCCTTAGAATAGTCTTCTATTACTTCAGATTCATAACCATCTAAGGGGAATTTAGCTGGAGATACTGGTATTTCTCCAAGCAGCTTTTCTACAGCGGCATAGTCAGCAACTTTTTGGATGAGATGTTGTTTGATCGTCGGAGTAAGTGCAGAAGGCTCATCTGCCCGGAAGAGTAAGGATGAAAAAAAAGAATTTGGATCTCTAGAGTTTGGCAACTCTAAACCTTGAAGTAGCTCGACTGCTACCCCCATGATCCTAGCAATACTGCTTAATTGAACTAAGCTCGGCTCCCTTTCTCCATTCTCCCACGCCGCGATTGTCTGACGAGTTACGCCAGCCTGTTCGCCCAATTCCTCCTGCTTAAATCCAAGCTGATCTCGGTAAGCTCGAATCTGATTTGACATTTATAGCTAAAAAAGTAAAATTTTAAACGAAGATAATGTTAGATTTCGTTCCAAATGGCGATCTTGGTCGATCGGCGATCGCAGTCGTTCGGTGTTCTGGGGTTGAACTGGCTCGCGTTTAGAGGTGCTAACTCATAACCCGCACTAGAGAACTTCTGTAAGGATAGAAATTTCAAGGTTTTTATAATCACCCACTCGCTTCCACATCTTTTCCAGACTGGCTATGGGTGAGTAAGACTATTATGCCCCACTTCAAGCACCCGATCGGCACTCTTGTTAACAAAATTCTAGAAAAATCCACACAATCTATTGACATGATGTTAGATCGGACTTAACATTTAAATAGTCTGTTTGAAGAAAAAGCTTCAACAGAATGTTAGATCGCAGGTAAGCTAAATGGCTAAAAATACAGGAAAAGGCTATCGCAAAGGTGCCGTTGACCAACGCAGTCAAACGTACAACTGTGACTTCTGGCATAAATTGGCACGATCGTCAACCATAAATTGGCTTCGCAATAACGAAAATACGTCGTTTCAGGGAATGCTAGCGATCGAGTTTTCAATCATAACTTGGCATTGAGTACCTAAATTCAATCATAATAAGGCATGAGTTCTTTTTTGAGAATTGTGTACTAACATCGCTAGAAACGGCAATTTTCAAGAACTCTCAGCCAAGTTATGGTTGATTTTCGGGGAGATTAGAGCGCACGATCGAGACAAATTTACCCTCCTGATTCAGCACAAAGTCATTGCTAGGCACGATCTAATGGTGAGAGGAGCGTAACTAGGAGTACTGGATCGGATTTGAGAGTAATCGGTCATGCTTGAGGTATTCGATCGAGTGCTTTAAATACGATCGCAAAGTGTTTCGCCAGGGAGCCGCAGTTGCAATTAAGGTAACTGATTTCCCTTCGGGATGGCTGTAGAGCACACTTGAGGGCACTCAATTTTTAAATCAAGGTACTTGGAGTTGTCAAGCATAACTTGGCCGTTTCGGCCAAGTTATGCCAGAAGTCACAACAACCCAGTCACAGAGACTTGGACGAAGCGCGATACCGCCACAGGGAGATTTCTTGATAGCAAGCAAGATGGCGATCCATTCAAGGGAGTTAGGAAAGAAGACTAAGGAGATTTCCACAAAAAAAGGTACCTAAGGATTAAAATAGGGGGAGGAAGCGATCGAGAAGAGTAAAACCGTTGAAGAACCCTGAAAGTAACAAGAGAAATTTAAGTAATGAACAAATCGAAGACCTGAAATTAGCAGCGTCAAAAATGGTGGGAGTAAAACGCCGAGCATTCATTGCACAGATGACGAACAAATATTGTCAGGGGAGTGCGAGAAAAGCAGAGCGAGAGTTTGGATGGAAACGGACAATGGTAGAGCTAGGTTTGGCAGAAGAGCGGAGTGGTATTGAATGTATCGGCGCACAATCATACCGCAGTGGCTCGAAAAGATGGGAAGAACAACAACCAGAAACAGCCAAAATACTGATTGAGATAGCCGAAGCACATGGACAACAAGATCCCAGCTTTAAAACAACCATTGCTTACACGAGATTAACCGCAAGCCAAGCAATCTGTGAATTAAAACAACGAGGTTATGAGGAAAATCGATTACCTGCACCGAGTACGATGACAGTAATTCTCAACCGTATGGGTTATCGTCTACGCCCAGTGATGAAAGCTAAGCCTCAAAAAAAATTCCAGCCACCAATGCAATTTTTTTGAACATCAAACAAAAAGACCAACACCAAACCCCAGGGGTAAAAAGATTGAGTCTGGACTGTAAAGCTACCGTAACGATCGGGGATTATAGTAAAGGTGGTAAAACTAGAGGAAATAACCAAGCCTTAGACCATGATCTGGGCAGTAAGGAAAAATATATTCCGTTCGGCATCGTAGATGAAGATAGTGGTCAACTCTATCTTAGTTTCGGCAGTTCGTATAAAACCAGTGACTTCATTGTTGATACCATTGAACAGTGGTGGTCATCACTTTCTACTCTTGAACGCTGTGCCACTAATTTAATTCAACTTAAAGTTGATAATGGCTCGGAGAGTAGCGGCATTCGGACTCAATTCTTGTACCGGATGGTCGAGTTTTCTCAGCGAATTGGAACTCCTGTTCAACTACTCTACTATCCTCCCTATCACAGTAAATATAATCCAATTGAACGGTGTTGGGGAATTTTAGAGCAGCACTGGAACGGGGCTAAATTAATTGATGTCGAAACTATGCTAGCCTGGGCACAAAGCATGACGTGGAAAGGAATTAACCCGATTGTTAATCTGAGTCAGTCGATTTATGCTAAGGGTATTTCTTTATCTAAGCAACAGATGGAAATTGTTGAACAGTCTTTAAAGCGAAATCCTGAATTACCCAAGTGGGATATTCTGATTTGTCCCTAATTCTTGGGTACTTTCTTTCTTGGAAATCTCCTAAGCATTATTGCTTGGTCGGTTAAAGCGAGGGGAGAGTAGTTTCCGCTATCGCTCTCCTCCTATTCGAGACTAGAAACCAAATTAGGTAATCAAACCAATGACAAATATCAATCAAGTCTTACAAATCGCTCAAAGAGAGCTAGGCGTGAAAGAACTAGGTAATAGCAACATCGTCAAGTATGGTGAATGGTACGGGCATGACCTTAATGGCCAATCATGGTGTGCCATGTTCGTTTCTTACTGCCTGTATAATGCAGGATTACAGACTTACATCGAGACAGAAAAAGGATTTCACTACACTCCTAGTGGAGCAAAATGGTTCAAAGAGCAAAAACGGTGGTTTAAAGATCCATTGCCTGGAGACATCGTTTTTTTTGATTGGCAAAATGAAACCGACTCTATTCCAGGTGCCGCTAATCATGTTGCTTTTTTCGTTGCTAAAACAAAAAAAGGTCAAATTATTACGATCGACGGTAATAATCCGCCAGATGATAACTCCAATGGAGGGGAAGTTCGCTATCAAGTACGACCGCTCGATTTCACTGTTATGGGATTTGCTCGTCCTGCCTATACAAACACGATTGTAGAGCCTTTACCTCTATTGAACGGAACCAATTTATCTTCTCTCACAACTGGCGAAGATATTAGGGTCTGGCAAAAGAGAATGATAGCTCGTGGCTATGACTTTGGCACTAGTGGCGCAGACGGAGTTTTCGGTAGGCGTTCTAAAAAAGTGCTGGAAGAGTTTCAGCAAAAGCTGGGCTTTAAAGTTAATGGGGTTCTCGATGTGCTGTCATGGCAAGCTGCTTGGACGGCAATTTAGTTAATTTCTAAATATGTTCGATCGATTGGTAGGAGTAAAACTAGTTAGAAGATCTTACTCCCAATTCAATCGAATATTTCAATATCTAATTATCATATTGGTTGAGAAACCAATATGATTTCTAACGCAAGCAAAATATTATATCAAGAGAAATTTAATATGTCCAAAATAAGAGAAGAACTTTTAGATACAATTCATACTTTAATTAAAACTAGTAGGGCCTTACCTAAAGAAGGCTCAATGAAAGAAATGATGTTGCTGTTGTTAGCAGAAATCTGGGATTTTCTCAAATTGCCTGTGGGTTCAATAAGAGATTATTTGAAATCATTGAGATTGAGCAGAAAAAGCAGAATATCAAAGATAGAAGACGAACACATGTCGAGACTCAATAGGATAGTAGGATATAGAATCTTCAGAGAAGACGATCTAGCTATATTTGACAATCGGATCGACGAGATTAAAAGAAAATATCCACCACAGGATCTTGAGGTAGAAGTAAAAGAGATGAAGGATTCAACAGATGAACACTTGGAATATCAAAAAGATCGGAACGAAATACTTGGTTCATATTTACCAGTGTTGGGAATAGCATTTATAACTCTTTTGTTCATTTATGTGTATGGTACAGAATTCATCTACTCAAAACAAGGATCGCTCGTGTTAGCATTAGTTATTTCTTTTTTTACATGTAAGAATAAATTTATGCTGACTTATGATATTTCAGTTGCTAAACATGTAAAACTTTTATTAGAGCGGATTGAGAGTAATATTTAATCTGATTAGAGTCACAAAGAACAAACTACACTAATCTATCCCGATCGCATATCGTGTAAAAGTAGTTCCAAAATCAGTGAATCAAACCCAATGTGAGCGAACGTTAAAGTTAATTAGCATCGTTCGCGCCAGCGTCGGCTCTGCCGAATCGCACTCAAAAACCTATCCTTTTTCAGAGCAAGCAAATATATGTGGTCGGATAAAGAGTCAGAGATTGATTATTTGAATTTTGGAGAAGTATCTGAACTGATTGTTGATATACTCGCATCGCCAGATATGCTACCAGTATCATTAGGAATATTTGGTAATTGGGGAGCGGGTAAATCTTCTTTACTTAAGCTTGTCGAACGCAACCTAACATCTATAGAAGATCGAGAAAACTCCAAGCAAGAATATATAATTGTCAATTTTGATGCTTGGTTATATCAAGGATATGATGATGCTCGTTTAGCACTACTTGAAACAATCGCAACAAAATTATGTGAAGCGACCAAAGGTAATAAAACATTATTTGATAAAGCAAAAAATTTCTCAAGTCGCGTTGATTTATGGCGGATGATGGGTTTGGGAGCAGAAGCCATTGCTTTAGCTCATGGCATCCCTACAGGAGGGATTCTCAATCGCGGAATTAGTTCTGTTGGTAAATTGATAAATCCTGGCACAGATGATGAAGAAACAAAGCACAAAAACTATGAGGAATTAGCTAAAGAAGGAAAAGACTTAAAAGATACAGCATCAGCGATACTCAAACCCGATCGAAAGAATACTCCTCCTCAACAAATTTCAGCTTTTAGAAAAGAATATAGTGAGATCCTTCAAGAACTGAAAAAACCATTAATAGTAATAATTGACAACTTAGATCGATGCTTGCCAGCTAATGCCATCCATACATTAGAAGCAATGCGTTTATTTCTATTTCTTCCCAATACTGCATTTATCATTGCTGCTGATGAAGATATGATTAGAGGTGCAGTCGCCGATTATTTCAAGGGCACAAGCGATCGGCACCAAATAGATTACATTGATAAACTAATACAAATTCCTATCCGAGTTCCGAAAGCTGGAATTCGGGAGATCAGATCTTATCTATTTATGCTATTTGCTATTCAGAATAGAATCTCTAAGTCATCGTTAGATAGCTTACGAGATCTTCTCGAAGAATCACTCAGAAATTCGTGGAAGGAGGAACCAATCTCTATAGAGAAGCTATTATCCATAGATAATCTAAAAGATGATAAGGAGTTAGCTACTGCTTTTGAATTAGCCGATCGAATCGCTCGTATTTTAGCTACTTCACCTAAGATTCAGGGTAATCCCCGAATTGTCAAGAGACTGCTTAATACAATAAAAATGAGATCTAAAACTGCCCAGCGTCGAGGAATGGATCTTGATGAAAATATCATTACTAAATTAGCAATCTTCGAGCGTTGTGCTGGTGCCGATGCAACATTAGAATTTTACCGAATGATCGATCATGAAGCAGGTAAACCAAAAATTATTAAGGAACTTGAAGAATTAGATGGATCGAAAGACACTTCATCTAATTATCCAAAAAGTTGGCTAGACAATGCCGAATTTATCAAACAGTGGAGTAAACTCAAACCAGCATTACAGGGTATAGATTTACGAGGAGCAGTTTATCTATCTAGGGAAACCATGCAAATGGGTGTGTAGAGATCGAAATAGATCGAGATCCGAAACTAAATCGATCCTCAATTCCTGTAACTTATACCCCAAGACAGCTTCAGAAAATACAACTTGATAGAGTTCGCTCACTCGATCGCCTGAATTCCAAACCCAGAAACGATTTCATCAGATGAGATCGAAATAGATTGAGATCCAGATCTATTTCAACGAAACTCTATCTTTGACCATTTACTCATCCAGCAAACTACCCAACAGCTCGGTGGCTCCTTTTTGATGCTGGTGGCGGTTATCATCATATAGCGACAGCGTTTTGATGTCGGCATGGCGACTCAATGCTTGAGCTGCCCGAATATTCCCATCTGAAGCATTAAGGTGAGCCGTAAGCGCACTATGGCGCACTCGATGAGGGGACATAATTTTCTCGATCTCCTGCTCCTGACAATACTGCCTCACGATCGCATAGATCGCCGACCCACCCAGCCGATGACCTGGTTGATTGCGACTCAAACTGATAAACATTGGATCGTCATCACTATACCTGCCACGCTCTCTTGACGAGCCGACCATCGTGGCGTTCGCCAAGACGGTCGCTCGTCGCAATTCCAGCCAGTGTGAAATCGCCGAGGAAGCCCCACGACTGAGATCGATCGGGGTTTTAGAGATTTTACCTTTGCCTAAAATCATTAATTTGCACCCCGATGCAGAGAAATCTCCAACATCAAGAGAGCACACCTCGCCCCGCCGGAGTGCATTGTCCCAGAGTAGCCGCAGAATTGCATAATCTCTAGCACCACTGACCGTATTCACATCGGCTAATTTGATTACACTCTTAAACGCTTGGGCATCAATCCCCGTAGTGTCGCGGTAATTCTCCGTTTTTAACCCAGGCACATCATTGAGAGAAAAGGCACATTCACCCATTTTCCGAGCATAATCAACGAGTGATTTGAGTGCGGATAATCGCACATTAATTGTGCTGGGGGCTAACTTCGCCTCAATCAGCATCCGGCGATAGTTGAGAACTTGAAACAGAGCCTCCGCTGGCGGGAGAGTGAGGAATCTAGCGATCGATTCCGGTGAAACTGCCTCATTATAAACTCGTTGATAGAAATCTGCGATCGCCTTGGCGTAAGCGCGTTGAGTGTTCGCCGAAATCTTGAGGCTCAAGAAATCCACCCAAATATCTCTTGCTTGAACTAGACATCGGCTAGTAGTTTGGCAAAGAGGATTTGCTGTAGCAATTGGTGCAATTGCAGTAATGACAATCGATGGTAGATCGGGCATCTCAAAATTCAATCCCACGATAGACTCGTTCGATCGGGAAAGTCAGATCGATACTTTCTAGTTCGACAGTATCCCCTGCTCGGAAGTAGATAGATTGCCACCGATCGAGATCGTCCTTGCGATGTAGATCGATAGCGATCTTATCAGCACTAACTAGGACATATTCTCGCAGGGAAGTAGATCTTCGATACAGCTCAAATTTATCTCCTCTGTCGTAAGCTTCAGTGCTAGGTGATAAGACCTCGATAATCAGACAGGGATGAGTGATAAATTGGGGTGTCTCTCGGTCGCGTTCGTCACAAGTTACGCTGGCATCGGGATAGACATATTTTTCGGATGCTTGGATCTTTACTCGTGCGTCGGAAGTGAGGACAACGCATTCGCTATTATCGAGGTGAAGATCGATTAGAGAGAAGAGCCGACCACCGACCCGCGAATGATTTTGGGTGCCGCCACTCATTGCGTAGACTTCACCCTCGAAATACTCATGCTTGACCTCCTGCTGTTCCTCCCAAGCGAAGTACTCTTCGGGGGTGAACTTTGGTAAATGCTCTCGTGCAGCGACCATTATTTAGACCTCAAGTAGCTAACTAGTAGGATGATACCAGATTTTGACTAGCGATAACTGTTATTATCGTTAGTTACACATCTATTAGACAACTTTTCGGCACTCGCCCCGATCGTGATATAATATCGAGTAGTCAAAACCACCTCACCATCGGTATTTGAGATGACCACAGTTCGCACGGTCGCTGACTTAACAGCTCAACAGCAGATAGAGCTGCTGGCTCAAGAGCATCACCTCATCCATAACCATTCTCAACTCGATGAGATCGGTGCAACCTTCGCGCGACTGTCTGACAATGATGTTGAATTGGATCGAACTCAATGGTTGCTGGTAGAACTCAATCGTGCTGGTATTTTAACAGGCAAAGATAATACGTTGCTTCACGCTCGGTATTTACAGGAGCGAGATGCGTGACCTTTGACCCATTTGGTGACTTTGAGAGCCGAGGTTACTTGCGTAATTTCGCTAGCATTAAAGATGTCTCAAAGGTCAAAGATCTCGAATATGCCTCGTTTCAAGGTAATCTCAGTCGAGCGATAAATGCGCTGGCAGCTATCGATTTTATCGAATACAAGCACGTTCTATCGATTCATGAAACTTTGTTTGGCGATGTCTATCCTTGGGCTGGTCGGGATCGGGTACTAACCGCACCAAACATCAATATCAGCAAAGGCGGTTACGGAGAGATGTTTGCCCAACCGCCATACATCAGAAGGGTGACTGACTACGCGCTAGATCTCGGTCGAGATCCTAACGTTATGCGCGAACGGCCTGGGCACATTATGGGATCGCTGGCTCACGCACATCCTTTTCTCGATGGCAATGGACGTACTATCATGGTGCTTCACACAGAGTTGGCATATCGGGCGGGAATAAGTATCGATTGGGGACAAACTGACAAGACAGATTATCTAATAGCACTAACAAAAGAACTCAATGACCTAGATTGGGGACATCTAGATAATTATCTTAAGCCGTTTATCCGACCAGCGATCGAACGCAAACAGTCAATATCGGCATTGAAGTCGTTACGAGGGTTGGGAGAGACAAAAAACACCTAAAAATCAGCCTCAGCAGGATTTGGAGGACACAGTATGATATCTAATTAGAACACATTCACTTTGAGCTTATGGAGATTTTGTAACACTATGACCGATCGGGAAATTATCGAGCGAATTGAAAGTCTATCAGTTGAAGAACAGGACAATTTATTTGAGCTAATCCGCAAACGTCGCAGTCCGCAGAGCGGAGGCTTCGCCAACGAACAGCGGCGAACTGAAATTGCGGAAGTAGGCGAACGATTGCGTCAAGCTGTCAAAATGGGCACAGCCCAAAGCTTTGATAATGTCGAAGATTTAAAATTGTATTTACAGGCCAACTCAGAGGATGAAATTGATTATATCGATCGGGATGGTAATCCTTTGACCTATCACATTAAAGATTTGTATCCCACTGAGGAAAGTTATGACTATGTAACCAGTCAAGGTAAAATTTTTGATACTTGTCTCCCAGATTTAGTTAGTAAGTATGCTGGGGAATATGTTGTATTTGAAGATGGTCGAGTCATCGATAACGATCTCGATGAAGATGTTTTACTCGATCGTGTTTGGCAGACGGAGTTCGCAATAAGCAGACGAGATCGATATCACGGAATATTTTGCGAATTAGTGCCGGAAGTATTGAATGCTTAAATTTTCATATACCAAGTACCCTGGTAATATTTCACCAATTCCAATCGTTAATTTTCACTTCAGAAGTTTAGAATTTCCTCTGTTGGTTTCATCTACCGATTTAGGGATTCTGGATACTGGATGTGACGTAACTCTTATCTCTTATACAATTGCCTCAAAATTGCAATTAGAGTTTTCAGGTAGGAAAAAGCCGATTCTGACGAAAAGCTCAAATCAGATTGTAATGGGCGTACCGTTTAGGGTTGATGTGAGTTTTGATTTAGACAATTATTTTACTACGAAAGTTTACGCTCTTCCCGATGATTTTATGCGAGATGAGGTAATTATTGGTAGAAATATTCTCAATCGCTATGTCATCCATTTAGATGGTCGCAATGGTGTTTTTACAATTTCTTAGAATTTTATCGGTTGAAACCTAGATGGCTAAATCTAGAGAAACCCCTGCTAAATGCCTTCGCTGCGCTCCTCTATCCCCAGCCGAGGCTAGAGCGAAACATCCTAATTGCTGGGATGATAAGCTTTGCACTGCTCGACGGTTTTACATTAATAATCGCGATCGAATCAACCAGAAACGAGCGCGCAAACGGATCGAGCGGGTACATAATATCCCCACACCTCAAGTCAAGCATGGAATTCTGCAAGTATGGCGAGAGAATCGCGAGGATTCGCCAATTCATGCGATCGGGGTGGAGATTTGGGAGCAGGAGCGCAAAATAGCGATGATAGCTCCAGTTCACTGTGCGGGATGGTTGCCGTCTCAGGTACACGAATATCTACGGCAGGTGTTGGAGGTATTAGGGGCAGAATATGGGTTTAAGAAGTTTGCATCCCAGGTGTTAATTAGTCCAGAACAGTGCGAGATTTACGCTTGTCCGCTCAAATATTAATTGGAGAAATTGGCATGACAATTTGGATTAATGATTGTTTAGCGATAAATCTCATCACGTTCAATTGTCAATCTGGGATGTTCTAGAAAGCGCGTCGGTTCGTCCGTTAGATACCGATTTTGCGATGTTGTTGGTGCGGGTGGATGAATCGATCGCTTCTCTACCGATCGGCGAGCGATTGTCAGCAGCGGGAGATGCGATCGCCTGTTTGGGTGCGATTTATGGGGAGCGTTGTGCTGTAAGATTGGCGGAAATCGATTATTTGAATCACCCAGATTGGGAGCCGTGCTTGAGTTTGGATCTTGCGTTGATATTTGGGAGTCCAATCGTCATAGATCGAGATCCGAGATTAAATCGATCCCTACACAGTCCATTGTGCTGGCTGGTTGCCCTCACAAGTTCACGAGTATCTCCGGCAAGCCCTGACGGTATTAGATACTGAATATGGGTTTAAGAAGTTTGCGTCTCAGGTGTTAATTAATCCGGAGCAATGTCCGGTTCGTCCTTGTTTTCTGTGCCAGCGGTAGTTACCGCTCTCGAAGAAAAATACATCGTCTAATGACGCTCGGATAGACATTATTTTTGCTATGATAAACATATCTGAAACTATTATCAATAATTATGACTACTAATAATTTAGATCGTTCTCGACTTGAATACTTTGAGAATCAAAAAGCCTTATATGAAACAGCAAAGCCAGCACTAGTAAAGCAATATTTAGGTGAATTTATTGCTTTTGAGGATGGTCGAGTCTTAGACCACGACCTCAACGAGCAAAAATTAGTTCAAAGAGTTTATCAACAATATGGCTATCGAGATTTATTAATCCGACAAGTTTGGTTGGAGGAGCCACATTTATCTGTAGCTGGTGCCTTCCATTCTGCTGGAGAACGATTGTAAGTGCAACAGTTTGATTATGTAAATGTAGGTGATGGTTTACCTTCAGCACCAATTATTTCGGTCGAAGTCACACCACCCGATTGGCTAAACAAAACTGGAAAATATCAGATCGAGGCTTTTTTAGATACGGGGTCGGACTGTACTTTAATTCCATTAGAAATTATTTCTAGTCTGGAGTTGTCAATTGTGGATACCGCTGTGGAAATTACTGGAGTTGCTGGGGGTCGAGTAGAGGGCTATGCCTGTTATGCAAATATTTGGTTGGGGAAGAAATGCGTTCGGGCAGTAAGAGTCTATGGTTGTGTGAGTAAGAGTTTGGATAACCGAGTATTAATTGGAAGAGATGTTTTAAATCAATGTTGCATTGAATTTGATGGAGTTAATTCTCGACTGACAATTAGGGACTAATCGCTCATGTCAGAAGTAATCCAACTTTCGCTCTGGGATTACCTGGATACGGCATCTAAAACGCCAGTGGATGCGGATTTGTTTGGGTTGCTCGATCGGGTGGAGGAATCGATCGAGTTTCTGCCGACAAGTGAGAAGTTAGCGGTGGCAGGGGAGGCGATTCTGCGGTTGGGGGAGATTTATGGCGATCGCTGTGCGGTGACGCTGGCGGAAATTGGGTATTTGTCTCATCCTGAGCGGGAACCTTGTCTGTCTTTGGATGCTTTCGATTGCTATGTGCGGCAGTCGAGTTTTGTGGATTTGGAGCAGTTTATTGAAGCTCCAGAACTACCGGAGGTGGAGCGAGGCTACGAGCGAAGTAGTGTGGTACGGGAGCTATCGGTGAGTGAGGCTTTGACCCAAATTGAGGATGAGGTGGCAACTCAAACAATCGATTTACAGACAGCTTATCAACAAGCAATTGGGCTGGCTCACGATGAAAATGTAGCCGAGTGGGGTGTAGCGATCTTGGCGCGGCTAGATGAGTGGGATCGGCCTGTGTCATTGCTGGAACTACAGGAGTCCATCGAGATGCCGCTGGTGCAGGTTTGGCTGGCGTTGCTGCTCAATGGGATGACTCTCGAACAAAGGGGTGACTTTTATCAGACGGAGCAGGTGTGGATCTTGCGCTAAATTTCAACTACTTCGACATAATCGCATTCTTCACAGCTCATTTGTCCGGTTTCATCGTGACTCAAGCCACCCCAACCACAGACAGGGCAACAGATTTCGATAAATTCGGATAAGCTTTGTTGGCTGGCAGTCAGCTCTGGAATCACGATCGAGCGTACGTCCTGAGATGTCATAAGTTACTCTCCATAGATTTCTTCTAAGCACTGTTGTATACCTACCTCATCGTCGAGTCAACCCACAACAGGCAATCGATCGAGCACTCTACTGGGAGCAAATGTTCATCACACCACATTCCGCTAGTCCAAGCGATCGAGATAGTTGTTGCCGATTAGATCGGCAATTCTTAACCCATCAGTGCCGATCTCACAACCGCTCAACTATTTTGCTTGCGTACCCGCTCGTACAATTCTGTCATCACCTCGATAAAAGAGTTGTCCTGCGTCCAAAACGGCGGAAAATCACCCCCCTTCTTGACGACAACGGCAGGAATAGTGGCAATTTCGCCCACGTCTACTGTTTGTGGCAATCGTTGCGCTCCTTGCCAAAAATCCTTGGGCGTGGCGGGGAGAACGAGGGCGATTTTTTTAGGCTTGGTATAATAAGAATCTGTCGATTCGATCGGTAGTTCCACCTCATCGAGAGTTGAAGCTAGAGCTTTGCCTAATGGCGATTTGGCTAATTCCTGTTGGATTTTCGATCGAGAAATTCCCCGCAGTTCAAATAATAAAAACGGATCGCGATCGAGTTCGGCTGCGACTAGATAGTAAACTCCAGCAATATGTTTACAGGGATTACTATAATCGGGACAGGAACAATCAGTCTTGAAATCTTGACGATTGTGGGGAAGTAGGTGGAGATTGAGTTCGGCAAAGGTTGCTTCGATATTATCTGGTACTTCGCCTAAAAGGAGTTTAGAGATTAAACTTGCTTTAGCACCGATCCGAGCAATTACTTTCGACCAGTCTGCTGCTGAGATCTGTTTAATCTCGATCGAGATTTTGTATGTTGGTTCTTTATATACGCCAAAATAGGGATTGACAGAACCTCTAACTTTAGCAGTGATTTTACCGTTGGCAATCTGATGTTCTTTAACTTTACCGTTACGGGCATAGCCACGTCCACGTCCCAATCTTGCCTCATCGGTAAACTCTTCTAATGCCTGAATAAATCGCTGTCCCCACCAGGTTCTACTAAATTGTGCCATAGTCATGCAAGCCTATTTACAATACTGTTTGTTTGTTCAGAGCAATCAATTTCTTAAAGCTTTCATTATCTAACTCCGTCAGCCAAGATTCATCGGCTCCGACGATCGAACTGGCAATTTTTTTCTTGTTCTCGATCGTTTCGTCGATGCGTTCTTCTAAGGTGCCTAGAGTGACGAACTTATGCACGAACACATTTTTCTGTTGTCCGATTCTAAAAGCTCGATCGGTTGCCTGATCTTCAACTGCCGGATTCCACCAGCGATCGAAGTGAAAAACGTGGTTGGCTTTAGTTAGGGTAATCCCTACGCCACCTGATTTTAATGATAAGACGAAAGCTGAAGGTTCGGTTTCGGGATCTTGGAATTCAGTTATCATTTGTTCTCGTTTGGGGCGAGAAGTGCCGCCATGCAGGTAATAGGTACGGTAGCCGATATGTTTGAGATATTGTTGCAGAGCTTCGCCAATTTCGGTAAATTGGGTAAAAATTAATAGGCTCTCGCCTTCAGCCGTAATTTCTTCGAGCATTTCACCCAATCGTTGTAATTTGTGAGAGCGGTTAACGCTAAATTCACTATTGTCTTGCAAAAATTGGCGGGGATGATTGCAAATTTGTTTGAGTTTCATCAGGGTGGATAGAATCAATCCTTTTCGTCCGATTCCCTCGGCTGTTTCTAGCTGCTCGATGACATCTTTGACGACAGCTTCGTAGAGGGATGCTTGTTCTCTGGTGAGATTGCAATATTGCTTGTGTTCGACTTTATCCGGTAAGTCTTTGATAATTGTTTTGTCGGTTTTAACCCGACGGAGGATAAACGGTTGGACTAACTTTTTCAGGACGATCGATTGAACTTGGTTCCGATCTTTTTGAATGGGAATTTCAAATGATTTGCGAAACTGAGCTTCTTTGCCTAAATAGCCAGGATTAAGGAAGTTGAAAATCGACCATAAATCTAATAAGCGATTTTCGACGGGGGTTCCGGTTAAGGCAAGGCGACGAGCGGCTGGTAGTTTGAGAATTGCTTTGGTTTGTTCGGCGGCGGGATTTTTGATGTTTTGGGCTTCGTCGATGACAATTCGATGCCAGTTTACGGCTTGTAATAATTTACTATCTTTTCTCACTAACGTATAGGAAGTAATGACTACATCACATGCGCGAGTCGCAGTTTTAAAGGCGGTTAATTCTTGAATGCGATCGCTACCATGATGGATTTTTACACTCAGATGCGGAGCGAATTTCTCGATTTCTTTACCCCAATTACCCAGTACGGATGTTGGGGCGATTAGTAGGGTTGGTGAAATTTTCCCTAAATTGGCTCTTTCGGCGATTAAGGTGGCAATTACTTGAATAGTTTTCCCCAAACCCATATCGTCAGCCAGACAACCATTCAAACCCAAGCGTTCGAGATATTGAATCCAGGCTACCCCGCGTTTTTGATATTCGCGTAAGGTTCCTTGTAATAATGGCAGATTTTCAATCGGTTCGAGCTGACTGGGATCGTGTAAATTTGCCATCATTGCGGCTAAACTATCTTCGGTTTCGACTTCGAGTTCTTCGTTAGCCGCAGCAGTTTTTTGGATTAATTCTAAGAGCGTTAATTCTGGTTGGGTGTCCTGATGCGACTGCCAAAATTGGAGCATTTGCTGCATTTTAGCCAGATCTAATTCCATCCATTGCCCGCGAAAGTGGATCAGTGGGGTTTTGGCATCGACTAGTTTCTGCCATTCCTGGGGGGTGATTTGCTCGTCACCGATGGCAAGTTCGTAACGGTAGTCGATGAGATTGACGAGGTGAAATAAGCCTTTGTCAGCTTTACTCTTGCCAGATTTTTTCGGTGCGGCTTTGAGGCGGAGTTTAGCTCTAGCTCTACCTTGAGGAGTCCACCAAGCGGGAACGATCGTTTTATATCCGGCATCTTCTAATACCCAAGCACTCTGGGCTAGGAAGTCAAAAGCAGCGGTGAGGCTGAGGAAAAAGCCGACGGGTTTATCTGTTTCTAATCCTTGCCAAATTTGAGGATAGATCTGCGCGGCGTAACCTAAGTTCAGGAGTAAGTCTTTTTCAAATTCTTTACCAAATTGTTTGTGGATAGTTTGTTTGGTTTTACTGTCGAGCTGCCAATAGTCATCGAGTTCGAGTTTTAAGGACGGATCTTGTTTGGCTGCGACTAGAAATTTGAGATACCAGCGATCTGGAGTTTGCGTGGATGCTTCTTGCAGTTGGAAACAGAGTTGAAAGGTGGAGTTATTTTGGGCGACTAGCAATTTTTGCTTCCAGGTTTGCCACTGTTTGTAGATAGCTACAGCTTGGCTATCCGTCCAGGGTATGCCTGAATTCTGGAGATTGAGACAACCAGTTAGCAATCTAGAATTGGCAATCTTTTTCTCGAAGGTACTGGGAATATGGGTATTGGCGACATAATGATGCAGGAGACATTCAGAAAAATGACGTAGCAAGGTTTCTTTGTCATAGAATTCTATGGGTGCATCTGGCGTATCTAACCCACCCGTACAAACTAGGGGTAGATAATTGAGATATTTTTGGATGTTAGTTTCATAAGCTGGGGAGATAATCTCCCAGCTAGGATAAATTCGATCGTCTGGAGCTATTTTTTTATTCTTACCTGCGGGTGGAGCTTGTTCCCGATATTTTAAAGCGGGAATATACCGATCTTTGTGTAAAAGCTCCCGAAGAGATTGACTGTAATGGTACCAGCAGAGTAAATCTGCTCCCATTTGAATTTCTGTGCTGTACAGACATAAAAAATGGATGTCGTTGAGCAGTTTAACAATTGGGTTGACTTGATAACAATCGATCGCCCAAATTTGCCAGGTTGTTGGGGCGGGAGATTCTGTTTCTAGATAGCGGCTGAGTTCGACGGAGGGTAAGGGTCGATTCTCCCTGGGAGAGGCTTCGCCAACGTCGGTGCTGGGGAGGATAAAATATTTGGTGATAATATCTCGACTAACTGAGGCATTCTTGGGAGCGATCCCTAATTCGTCGCTTAAAAATGCTGAGAGATCGTCTTTGTTTAATTGCTGGGGGTGTCTATTTGCCGCCCGATCTTTCTGTTGTTTGGGCGGCGCATCGGTTTCTACCCACAGATAAAAGTTTCCTGCTTGGATAAATTCATCACCTGAGTTGGGAATCCATGTACCGTGCAGAATTTTCATACAGGGTGCCGATCTTGCTGAAGAGACTTGTTTAGCTTTATTTTAGCCTGTAAGTGCCTGGTATTTGAGTGCCCCTTGGTATGATGGTGAAGGGCGAATCGAGTCCAGAAGACTTGGGATTAGAGCCACCACAGAATCCAAATGTTCGAGCGGCATGTAAAGGCTGAAGCACAGTTTACCGAGTAAGTTGAGAATTATGGCTTTAACGCTGGAATATCCAGATAATTGGGCGGACATTGCCACTACAGTCAAGCAAGCGGCAGGATATCGCTGTAACCGCTGTGGCTTGAAGTGTCTGCCCCCAAATAATAGTTATCGCCATCTAGATTTATCTCTCAGACGTAAGCTTTCGGCGCAAGTCCACCACCTGGATGGGAATCCCGCACAGAACGACAGGTCAAATCTCGTCTGCTTGTGCAGCGGGTGTCATTTACGGATGCACCGCCATCGTCCTCAACCGACACCAGGGCAATTATCGCTGAAGTTAAAGCTTACCAAAGTACGCAGATCGCGCCAGAACAAGCAAAATTGGCAGTTAACCCTTGCTGATTTAATCGATCGATTGCCCCGATTATCCACGGAATTGCATCGGCAAATGGAATTAGACTTGTCTATTAAGAAGGCTCTCTGCACGACTGAAGCTCATAGAGAAATAGCTGACAATAGCGAGATCGGCTGACCATAAAAAATTGTGGGACAACGTTGTCCCACAATTAAAATCGATGGTGGATGTCAAGTTGACTGCTGAAGCTCAGAACGTTTGATTTTCAATGCCTTTTGGATTTCCTTGAGTGCGCGTTCGAGGTCGGATAGTTCTCGATCGGTTTGAATATCTGATAGCAATTTGTTCACCTTCCCAGTTACTTGAACGACTCGATCTGGTTTGGAAATCGGCGTGGGTGAATGACTCTCGATAATGTCATTAACTAAAACCTTGGTTTCCATCAACGATAATTTATCTTCAGCTATTTGTTGAATTACTTCAGCTCTGGCTTTGACAGCATCTTCCTCTGACTGTCCCAAATATTGAGGTGTAAGTCGATCGATCTGTTTTGCCTTGCTACCTTCAATCCCATACTCTCTAATCGCCGCTTTCACATCATCAGCTACCTTCAGCAACGGTAAAATGTGCTTACTGATGCTAGCAGGATGGAGTTGCAGTGCCAGAATTACCTGAAAAATCTGTTTTTCCTCATCCTTATTATCGATCCGGTTCAGCCATGCTTGCTGCGTGTCGGGATCGGCAATTTTCAGCAGATTAAAATCTGGATTAGTCCCTTCTCGCTCCATCTTCCGCAAAGCAGCATGAAGAGTTTTAGGGATGTCAGTTTCTCGTCCGCTCCAATTGGGATAACGATCGACCGTAATTTTGACGATCGCTTCGGCGATATCGAGATCGTGAAGGCGTTGTGATTGAATGCTGGTGACGACCTGCCGCTCGAAGATCTCTGTCGCATTTAGAGATTCTGCTGAGGTTAAAAACACCGCATCCAACTTCTCCCAATCTAGTTTTTGAGCACTGCGCCAGCGCAATTCACCTTCAAATAACTTGTAGCGATCGCCATTTGGAATGACGATAATCGGCGTGAGCTGACCCTTGGTGCGAAGACTTTCAGCCCGTTCTTGAATTAGCGCAGGGGGAATTACAGTACGCGGTTGAGCCTCATCCCGATCGATCGAACTTATTAAAATCTGATGAACGCCAGATCGCTCGGCTAATTGTGCCGTGAGCTGCTCGATCTGAAGTTCGAGTTGAGACTGCTGGACGCTATCGAGTTCCAGTGACTTGAGCCTAGCAACTTCAGCTTTGAGTTCCTCTACCTCGGATTGTAAGCCCTCAATTTGTTGGTATTCCCGCGCACCTTGGAAAGAATCGCGCAATCCGCCGAGTTTTTTAGTTTGAGCAACCATAAATTTTATGCCTCCGTTAATAATTCCACAATTTTGGCGGTAATCGGGTCGAAATCTTTGATAGCATCACAGCCCGGACGATAAAGCTGTAGCGGCAATCGTTCCAAAGATGCGTTGAGATAGTAATTAGATTGACGAATCGCAGGGAAGCAATGAATCCCCATCTCTTCGATTAGCACTGGCAGCGTATCGCTCAAATCGATGTCTGTACGGAGCTTACCCTGCTTGTTCAGTCCTAAAAAATTCCGGTGCATCGCAGTTTCAGCCCAATCTACCCGATTGGGGACGAATCCCAAAATCTCTGGTTTAGGCCGCAGTCTCAATTCTGATAATTGCCTAAAGTACCACCGGATAAACCCAGCAAAGCCCTCAGCATCCTTATTCTCTGGCTTAATCGGCGATAGAACGTGGGTGCTAGCAGCCAGGGCAACGACCCCCATTGGTTCTAAGGTGGCTGGGGTATCGAATAAAATCACATCGGCAGCTAGGGGATAATCTTCGAGCCGATCCTGTAATAAATAATGTCCGCGTGGATTAAGGGGGATTTCGCGAATTACTCGCTCGATCGCCTCACCACCTTGGATAGCGGTAATTTTGTCAGTTTTTTCTGCCCAGACTGGTTTGAGGGGATAGTTTCCAGCAAAATCAGGCTCGAACACCGTCGCGATCGAGTCTTGTGGTTCTGGATTCATGGACAATCCAGTGAAGGTACTCAAGGAACTAGAGATATCTAATTCGATAATCGTCACCTTAAATCCTTTGGCAGCGATCGCATATGCCAAATGAACGGCAGCGGTTGTTTTACCAGAGCCGCCAGCATTACTGGCAATACAAATCCGAATTTGTCTTTGAGCCACTTTGGACTGGCTACTTTTTTGCGGTAAGGTCATGTGGTAGATGTGCGAACTTTACGCAAGCGTGTGGGACAACGTTGTCCCACACGATAGATTGAACCACATAAAGTGCAAATCTGTTAGCGATCGCTAAAAAGACAGACCTTCTTCCTCAAAGTATTCATCTTGCTCCCGTTGGAGTAGCCTCGCCTCTGGCGAATCTAAATCGCTGACGACATAAGCAGCAATTCTAATAAATTCATCCGCTTCCTCTAAAGCTTCACGATTCACCAGAGGTGACGCTACGCGAACGAGGGGAGTTTCAAACTTTTTAGACTCCACCCCATTAAAGCGTTCGAGTTGCTCGACATCCGTGCGCTCGATATGGGGCAAGCCCACTGGTTCCCACTTACCATCCTTTGTCTGAGTAGCTTTGAGCATCAGTCGATGGGGGCGCATCCGCATGACGGTTAAAATGTCCCCTTCTAATTTAATATCTGCCCGACTGTTCTTAAACTTTCTGCCCCGTCCTAATTTCAGCACTGCCATCTCCACAGCCCGATCGAACATTTCGCGATCCAGCATACTCAAACGCACGGGCTTTTCTTGGCTCTTGATATTAGTCGCTTGCATTAACGCAAGATCGAGATCGGTAATCGGGACTCGCTGGCTCACTACCGACCACTTCGAGCCAATATCGACACCCTTATAAACTCGATCGTCTTTGAGAAAGGTCACGCCCTTGATACAATCGCGATCGCTAAGATTAAAGCGAACATCGATATCAGATTCAGCCAAGCGATCGAGCCAAGTTTGGAGATTCGGGCAATCCTGGAGCGAAGTAGCGACGAGCCGAGCGATATCCGTATTGAGGTGCAGCCCTTGAGCTTTTCGATGTTTGAGTTCCCAAGATGATGTTATTTTCTGCAATCCAAAATCGCGCTCTAATTCTCTGAGGATCGTTTGAATCTTGTATCGATCGAAACTATCTTTTACATATTCACCTAACACCGTTACAGCATTAGTCACAACATGAATATGGTCGTGGTCGTGAGCGTAATCGTGTCCTGGGTCGTCGCGGTCGTGATCGATCGCAATAAACTGGCAGTCTTCATAGCCCAATCGATCGAGAACTCGAAAGGCAACTGCTTCTTTGATAACATCGTCAACCCGACCATCCGCTGGGGCGAATGAAATTGAGAAGTGACGAACGGGTTTAGTTACACTAGGACGGAGATTAGCTACGAGTCGAAACTCCCGCGCTAAGTCGGCAGGCGTGGAACTAGCAACACAACTACTAATGATGCGAGGTTTTTTATCTGGGTCAAGCAAATAGCCCATTAGGCCCCCAAAGCCTTTACCTTTAGTGATATTAGCGATCGTCATGACTTTGGGTAAGTGCGATGAGAATTGCCTGGATAGCTTGTTGGTTATCTGCGATTAGCTGCTGTAGTTGCTGGGAATCGACAGCAACAGATTTTCCATTTAGCAGAGCGCGATTCATAGCTCTACCGATCTGTTGGAGATCGTTACCCTGCGACTTGAGTTCGCGAAGGTTTAACATTAACGGAGCGTAATTCGGATCTGGGAGGTGCCGAGCGATCGGATAAGTTTGCTTTTTACCTCTAGATATTAGAAACTGGGAACGATTCAGACCGACTTGCTTGGCATTGGCTTCGATAATTTCTAAATCCTGGCTTCCTACTCGTAATTCGATGCGATTAGTTTTCCGATCGGAAGTCTTTATCTTTGGGTGTTTATCTAGATTACTCACAACTGCTCGGAGCTACTTTTACTTACAGATCGCCAGAGCGTTTACTACGGAGGCAGACACGCAAAGTATTATGAAATTTATGGATTTTTCAGGGCTAAGTGAGCGGTGTCAACCGATCGATTAGTCTCAAAAATAAGGAGAGGACGAGGGCGAAAACCCATAACCAGATTGCACCGATTGGAGACTGCCACAGGCAATTGTACGGGCACTAACATAGCTGGCTACTCCTCCTACCACTAACTCCAGGCTGCACTCAATTCTATGCTTTCACCGATAGATTCGGATCGGTTAAATTGCGGGTAAATTCTGGGGTAATTTAGCGGTTTTGAGGTAGGTTGCTATTAATAATTCAGTTAAATTGGGGTGTTTTAGGGGTGCAACAGGGGGGATAAATAGGGGTGTAATCGGTCATCTAGCTGGAGTTATCACCCCGAACATGTGGGATTTAGAGGTGTTATGAGGGTGCTTTTGGGGGGATTGGCGGTCGTAAGATCGATGGCGATCGAGATATATTATCGTGGTGCCGATCGTGAGTCTAATCTGACATGTTTAAATTCGACATCATCAAAAGTGATTTCAATCAGGTACTAATTGCCGAGTTTCTCAAACGCATCGGTAAGAGCAAGCCAACAATCCTCAAGGCACTCTATGGTTTTTATGCTTCGCAGGCACGATCCGAACATCCCGATAGTTCGCAACAAGACATCGAGCTAGCACTACTCGAATCGCTCAATACGTTATCCGCTCAGATGAGATTCTTGGTTAATTACCACAGAGTTAAAGATGGGATTAACTTATCGCCTGAATGTTTGATGAGTTTTGGGTTATTGCCGATATCTCAACCATTAACTACTCCACAGGCTCAGTTCACAGATTCGGCTTCAGTCGATTCCCCACAGGGGACGCTTCGCGAACGCGATGACGATGAGGAGGTGTGGGTACAGCCGCCATCATCTTTTGACTTTTCGGTCTTGGGGATGAATAAGTAGGTGTCGATCGAATATATCAGTGAGTAAACATGGCTAAACGCAAGAGATTATCTGCGGCGATCGATCTGGGTTCGAGTTTAATTAAGATCGTGGGGGTTTGCGACGGCGCGATGAGTGCGGTGGTGATGTCCCCAGAATTAATCGCCGTCAATCGGGGATCTTTAGATAATGGAGCGAATTACAGTCTGGGGACGGGAGCGGCAACTGCGACAGTCGATTATTGCTTTGTTGGTGTCAATGACAATTATTATGCCGTCGGCGATCTGGCACAGCGGTTTGGAGCTTTGCAACGGTTCAAGCCACTGAAGACCGAATCTGCCGCCTACAAGATTTTGGCAGTTGTCGCGATTCTAGCCCAGCGGTTTGGATTGGGGCATAGCTTCGATCTCTCGATCGGGTGCTTGTTACCGCCTGGAGAGCTGATGGATCGGGCATTATTGAAACAACAACTCATGGAATTTCTGCCCGACTTTGAAGCTCCCCAGGGCAAGATGAATGTGAATTTGGTGGAATCTTGCTTTCATCCAGAAGGTGCCGGGATTCTGGAATTGTATCGAGATCGGCATCCAACCAGTCTGAGATCGTCAGTGGGAATGCTAATGGCGGGTCATCGCAATCTGACTTGTTATGCGACCAAGAATGGCGTAATTACCCACTTTGCCAGTTGTGACTTAGGTTTTAGCAACTGGGTAAAAGAAGTGGTCAAGCGCACTGCTGGGTACAAGTTAGAGACATTAACTAGGGCGATGGCTAACTACTGGTTCGCGCAGGATGCGACAGCTCTCAAGCCGATTCTGCGCCGACAAGAGGAGCGAACCGCCGCACAGGAACTCGCTCATCTAATTGAGGTACTGGAATCGACTAACGAGACTTATTGCAATATGGTCTTCGACTGGCTCAACGAACATCTACCGACAGGTATCGAGGAAATGATGATTTCTGGGGGGACGGCGGATGTCCTGAAAGAGGAGTTGGTGTCTTACTTCGATGAGAAGTTACCACCGCGTCCTGAGCTACATGGCAAAGCGGCAATCTATTACAGCAACACTGGCTTTAACTTACCAGAGTTAGATGTACCGCCAGAATGTCAGTCGCGGATGGCAGATGTCTACTGTCTGTGGCAGTATTTGATGTCCAAACCCCAACCAAAACTCACTAAATCTAGAACTAAAACAACCGTAGAGGCGAAATAATCATCGTGGTCAAAAAAGCAGTTAAAACAGCTCCAGCAGGAGAGAACGGAACCGATCTGACTCCAGCCAGAACGACGATCTGGGTCGCGATTAGCGAGAAAGGTGGCATGGGCAAAACGACAGTCGGACTGGCAATAGCAGAGCTACTCACTGCCGCAGAGCGTCAATTTTTCCTCATCGATGCCGATGCTTCTACCCCTAATGTTGGCTTAACCTATCGCCAGGAGATGTATCGCGGATTTCGGAACTCAAACCCCGTGGTAAGTGAAGGTGAATCTACAACTGTCTCGCGTAAGGATAAAAGTTCGACGGCTACCAAGCCCAAAGGGGCAGATTTTATCCTCCAGGAGCAGATTACCTTTACAGGTAATGCGGATAGCTACTTTCACGCTGATAAAATCTTGGACATCGCGAGGACGCAGGATGTTTTGATCGTGATGCCGTCCCAGGTGGCAAGTTATGTCAACCGTTGGCTGGAGCAGAATGATGTGGTGGGAATGCTCGCAGATCCCGATAATACGATCGATATCGTCTTTTTCTTCATCACTAACGGCACGCCAGAATCGATCGATTTGTTTGTGGAATCAGTCGAGAGTACTCAGGGCAAAATCCCTCACGTTCTAGTCAAAAATCTGGGTGCGCCGACGAATATCCGATGGAAGCATGGATTCGATGAAGATGGCAAAGTTCGGGCGATTTTGGATAAATATGGCTTCGGGTCGATCTTCTTCCCTGAGATGGAAGTAGCCCCAGAAGATAAGAATAAGATCCTCAGCGAGTATATTCCTTTTGGTGAGGCGATCGATTCTGACTGGATTCCCTTTTCGACCAATCGACGGCTCAAAAAGTGGTTGAAGGAGGCGACACAAGCTTTAGGGAGTACAGGTGTGATTCCGTATCATCCCGACTATATTCCTGAAGCGGTTGTTGCTACGAATCTGGAAGCTGAGATTAGCCAGAGGCTAGGCTCCGCCAACGAAGCTAGTGAAGCTCCTGCTTTGCAGGATGGGGCGCAGATTTAGATATTAAGTGGCAAGTCTGGATATAGTCCTTGAACTGCTAAGGCTTGTCGGAGTTGAAGGCGGCTGGTTTCGTTCATCTGTAATAGGAAGATTGTGGTTCGTCCGGTCGCGGTTATGCCCACAATCGATCCACCTTCAAGTTGAAAATGTTCTGCCCAGATTTGAGTGCGGGGGTTGAACAGTGGCGTAATCGCACCTGTGAGCGGATCGATGCTGGTGAGGTCTGAACCCTTGTGACGATTGCAGGGTAAGCAGGCAAGGACTAAATTATCGTCGGTACTCTCGCCGCCATGTTTGATGGCGATAACATGGTCTATCTCGTGGCTGAAAATGGAAAAGGTTTGGTGAATGCGGCAGTATTCACAAGCCCCTGATGCCCGCTGACTGACTAGCTGGCGGAGTGTGGCTGAAAGATAGATAGTCATCAGGGCTAGTTTTGGGGCGTAGCTTGAAGTGCTGCATAGGCTCTAATTTTGAGGAAGCCGATTAGGGTGTCGAGTTGCTGATATAGTTCGATTTCGGCAGTTTCGGCGGCGGTGAGGGCGGTTTCTCGGTTCTGTTGGAGGAGGGTTTGCAATCGCGATTGGGACGCTGGGGATACTTTGAAGTTGACAATCTGCGCTGAGGTGGGTCGATCGCACAAAAAGTCTAGAATCTCTTGATAGGTACTAGATGTATTTGGATTGGCTGGATCTGTGGTAGGTGGTTCTAGTAATCTGGTGGCAATGAGACGAGTAAAGAGGTCGGAGAATTGGTTTTGGAATGGGGCTAGGCGTTGGGCGAGGTCGTCAGGGATATCGATCGTGATTTGAGCCATAGTAGTATTTTTTTGATAATGTTGTTCGATCGAGGGTGTTGCCGTGGGTTAGCTTCGATCTCAGAACCTATTGTGAGGGCTGGAAAGATGGCTATGACTATATTTTAATCGAGACGATCTAACGGGGGAGAATTTCATCGAGGCAAAGCTGGAGGTTTGGCAGGAGGCTGGAGGTAATAGGTTGCCCTAAGCGATATTGCTGTTGGCTGTATTCTTCGCCATTGAGTTGGCAGACGGTGAAGGTGGGTTGTTTTGGTTTACCGATAAAAGCAACACCGCCTAATCCGCGATAATCGACGATCCAATATTCAGGAATTCCGAGCAGGGCGTATTCTTCAACTTTGCGGGCATAGTCTGTTTCCCAGTTGGTGCTAACAACTTCAACTACAAGTTTAATCGAGCGACCTAATGTAATAACGGGTTCTTTTTCCCAGTATGGTTCGTTGACGATCTGTATTTCATCTAAAACGATAATATCGGGGCGACGGGCGGTAGCTGTGTCGATGAAGGGGCGAAGCAGACAGTTACGGGGAATGAACCAGGGATGTTGGGCGATTGCGATGCCGATTTTGATGGCGAGTTTACCGCTGACGGTTTCGTGGGGGCCAGTGGGTTCCATATCGATTAGTTCTCCGTCAGCCAGTTCGTAGCGGGGATTATTTTGGTATTGAGTGAGGAAGTCTGCAAAGGTCAGGGTTTTGGTTGGGGTGTAAGTCATGGTGTTTTCTCTTTCGATTTATTCAAGATGCGATCGCCGTCAGTTTAACTTTTCCAAAGCCTGGGATCTAGCTCGAATGGTTGCGGAGATTCTATAGCTAGCCTTACAAAATCGGGATGTGACGGATTAATTAGATAGTTTAATTCCATTGGAATAACTACCGAAGGCACAGCTAAAATCGCTGTCGAACCCGAACGAAACCATCGATCGCCCATAGTTGCCAAAATAGCAGGTGCGGGAATATTCCGCCAATCTGGAGGCAACTGAGCCACTTCTAGATACTCGATCTCTACTTCTGTCGGCACATCCACCCGAATGTAAGCCAACATCGTCGCCACATCTTCAACTTCCATGTGGACGAAGACTTCTAACGCTGCAAGTGAAAGCGTTCCCGAAGTGTAAACCATCCCCTGTCCGCGAGAATTCCAACGTCCGCCGACTCTTCTGGCACCTTCGCCGCTAAAAGCTGTATCTGCATACTTGCGCTTAGAAATTCGCCACAGACTGAGACTCAACTGTATACACCATACTCAATTCGATCGAGTAATTCCACTACCTGTTCTGTCCCTGCATCCGTATCGAGGAGATCGACAGGTGCATGACCATTCAATCCGCGATTGGGTCGCTTCAGCCAGCTAGTGGCCGTGTCAGCACTCTCAAATACATCCTGCGCTTGAGCCGCAACTCTGGCCAGTCGGTACAATCGATCGGACCAGGTGGAGTTTAAAGGCTTATCTTCTTTCTGGAGTCTGACGATCGTGCGGATGGAAGTGCCAACCACCTTGGACATCTCAACGTCTGAGAGTTGATAGTAGTTCGCCACTCGCTTGAAAGACTCGATCGATAATCCGCGCCGGACTACTTCAGCCCGATCGATCGCTGAAGATAAACTTGTCGAACCTGGTATTCCTAAAATATCCAGTAATTGGGTTGATGGAGCCATAACTTACCTCAATTTAGGCATCTGTCTTAATTATAACGCTAAATGCTCAAATTCCCAATCGACTCACTCAGCGGTATGTGACGATCGGGCATCATTCTATCAACACAAAGTAATTTTGATGTTTATCGAAGGCAATGCCAAACTTACGATCGATCCAGAACAGCACCCGCTTTCTTCCGTAGATATTTCTGAGGATAAATTGTTGGTAAATATCCGATTCAGACTTACAAAAAGTTCCAGATAACTTAATCTCTCGATTCCTGGTATATGCTAGACAATCGATTCTGCAAGCTATACGGATTGTCATCAGATCTACTTGGTCTTTTTTCATACAACCGGATTCCTAGCCTTACTACTCGATCGATTAAAATCCCCCGATCGATATTGGGGGATTATTTACACTCAACCAGTTATCAGCTTATCGATAATCTCGATCGCAGTATCAACCGGAATAAACACCTTAGTTCGATAGTTGATAATCTCTGTAAAACAGCCCAAAGCCTTGAGCCAATCGATTTTATCGCTACCATAAACAGCCACTACTTCCAACCGATCTTCCCCTTTATAATAGTTTCGCTGTAACTGCCACTGTCCAGCCGATGTAACCTCATTGCGTTCCCAAACTAATTGGAAGATTTCATCGCCAGTCAGTTTAGAATCGCCAGCAATGCCAAAATCCCGATATACCTTATCGATTTTCAGCTTGTCGATTTCTCGTCCCAGTAACAACCGACCATCGTTAGTTTGGAGTCGATAGACACGAGGACTTCCTGGCAATTGTCCCCAGATTGGCAGCAACAATCCACAGCACAGATAGATCCGTTCTCGATCGAACTCAGGTGCCAAATCGAGCAATTGCTGCCACTGTCGCCAATATTGACCGTTAGGAATTTCGGGCATCCAGACCTTATCGAAGTCGGGTTTATCTAACCGTTGATAGGTTTTGGGATGGACGGGGTGATAGAGGGTGACTATATCGACAATATTGCCACGGTGGGTATGCTGGTCGGTGACGTGAGCGATCGCTAAATTACCATTTTTAATATGACGGTAATAGCGGAAACCAGATTGGAGAGCGGCTTGTTGGGCGCGTTCGACCGAGATCTGCTTCGGTTTATTCAGTTTATCGATCGCATAACAGATCGTTTCACCGCCAGAAGAATGGGTACTCAATAATTGGGTATCGACCACCTCAAATCCACCCTCCGCCCAAATTGTCTGTACCCCACGCTCGAAGGTGCCATTGGCTTTAGCTTGGGCGATCCGCTCTAGAATCCGCTGCTCGAAGTCGGCGAATAACCGATTTTGGAGGTCGATTTTGAGAGCTAAGAGCCGATTGAGAAAGGTGTTCATCTGGGGCAGATTGTCGGATAAATTCCCATCCTTATTCAGGAGTTTGAGTCCGGTATATTCGGCAAATTCTGTTGGTGAAATCCCATCGATTCCTTGCGCGTTCATGTCGGCAAAGAACTCTGCCAGGGCTGACTTAGCATAGGGGCTGGTGAAGTCGAGAATGCCGCGAAATAGCCCATTATTCCCCGTGTTGCGCTGCCCCTTAGTAATGGCACCCAGGGAACTGAGACGGCTGGCAATCGTCGCTGTAAACCGCAATTCTCCCTTGACATCGCTGGTGAGCAAGACGATTTCTGGCGGTTGGGCTTGATTGCTGCGGTGCGATCTGCCGACCCCCTGGCAAGCAACTATCGGCTCGAAGCCAGCCTCGACTAGATAGTGGCGGCGCAATTGTTGGTTGGCACAAGCGAGATCGGCGTGATAACTGCGTCCGGTACCCCCCGCAGCGGAGAAAATCAGCACTCGTTTCTCGCCAGATTGGAACGCAGCAGTTTCGGCAAGATTGCTCGCGCCAGGACGTTGAGCTAGTTGATACCGTCCGTCTTCCAGGATAATCCGCTGACTGCGCCCAGTAATTTCTGCAACCTGGTGATGACCAAAATGCCAGTTGATCTGGTCTAACAGTCCGTTCACAGGGGGGAGTACCGACATCCGCTCGATCAGTCCATCTCGCAGTGCTAGTGCCTCTTGGGAGACAATGGGATTACCTTCGGGGTCGGTCATCAATTCGCTTTTAGTCGCGCCGCTGTCGTCTACATAGGTTTGATAGAGGTTGATGGGGAAGGAGTTCATCAAATAGTCGATGATATTTTCTCTGGGGGTGAAATCGACAGCCCGCATATCTCCCCACTGACTGGTGGGAATATCGGCTAACTTGCGATTCATTAGAGCCTCATTCGTCGAGACAATTTGAATCACACAAGAGCGACCTTCAGCCAAGTCCCGTTCGATCCATTCGATTAAAGTGTCAGTTTTAGCAGCGCATAATAGGGCATTAAAAAAGCGTTGTTTGGCAGACTCGAATTGACTGCTAACCGCTGCTTTAGCTCTGCCGTTGGTACATTTACCGCTCTCATTTTCCAACCCGATCGATCGCAGAACTTCATCGATTTGGTGGTGGATATAGACAAAGGCGTGGGCATAGGTATCCCAAATTTCTCGCTGTGCTGGCGTTAGTTTATGAACGACAGTTTCAAACTTCACCCCCTCAAAACTCAGCGTCCTGGCGACGTAGATCCCCAATCGCTTGAGATCTTGAGCGACTAACTCCAGAGCAGATGTACCGGATGCTTCCATCTCGCTGATAAACGCCGCTCTGGATGTAAACGGGAAAGCTTTAGTCTGCCACAATCCCATCCGTTGGTAATAGCTGAGACTCGAAACCTTAGCCGCACCTGTCGCACTCAGATATGTGACTCTAGCATTGGCTAAATGGTTAATTAACTGAGTACCAGCCAACGCTTGAGCGGAAGCTTTGGTTTGTCCCCGCTCTCCATCGTCACCAGCCGCATTGCCCAGCATGTGCGCCTCATCGAAACAGATCGCCCCATCCCAATCCGCGCCCACCCAGTCGATAATCTGGTCTACCCTAGATTTCTTGCTGCCCTTAGCTGGACTCCGCAACCCGCCATAGGTAACGAATAAGATACCTTCAGCTAGACAGATAGATTCGCCCTGCTTGAATTTCGATAAGGGGACGACTTGATGGGAACTGCCACCCAACCGTTGCCAATCGCGTCTGGCATCTTCGAGGAGAGCTTCATTTTTACTCACCCAAATCGCTTTTCTGCGTCCCTCACACCAGTTGGCAAGGATAATTAAAGCCGCCTCCACGCCCTTACCTACGCCTGTAGAATCGCCGATACTAGCTGCTTGACGGTGATATTTGCCGTCGGGATTGTCGGGATTGGCGACAGCGATCTGTTTATTCTCGGCAATGTACCAACGGGTATCCAGAAATTTACTATGCGCCTCACACACATAGATCAGCGCTTCCAATTGCGGGTGTGAGGCTAATCCTTTCGTTAGAATCCGCTGGGGCAGTAGTGGTTGGACGGTAGGATAGGGAGCCTTAATTGCCGCCATTGCGATCGATTCTGCTAATGGGGTAGGATGTGGTGCCGCGCCAGGGATCTGAATCGCACTGGCTTGGTACGGTGTGTATACGGCATCGATTGTCTTGACTTCTTGTTTGACGGCGGGTTGATAAGTCAATCGCACCAATTCGCCAAATCGATCTAACGTCTCGACCACAGGTTCGGGTTTCTCGATTCGCACGATCTTTTCTGGGCGCGGATCTGCGGGAGAATCGATAACGGGGATGATGGTTAACTGTGGTTGCAAGCCCAGTTGGAATAAGGGCAGTTCCACAAAGGGGTTGGGGACAGTAGCGGCAGCAGCTATTAATAATTCCTCCCGCTCCCAATATTTGACAATCTGACGGTTAGGCGTGGCTTCCATTGTTAAGCTTGCCAGTTCTTTGGCAGTGACGGAGAACTTAAGATCGATACTCCGGAGGAGAGGCTGCGCCAACGATCTCATCGGTTCTACGTTGGTAATCTTATCGAACACCAAAATGCGGACATCCATCGATGTGCCGTGATAGCGATAGTGACTGCCATCGACGAATAGACTCAGTTGTAATCGAGCGGGGAGGCTGGCAAAGTATTCGGGGTACTTTTCAGGAGAGAGCCAATGAGCGACAATTGCTACCAGTCTGCCATTGGGTTGCAGCCTCAATAGAGCCGATCTTAGATGTTTGAGGCAAGCATCGGGATTGCGTTTGCTTCTACCGACTGAGGCACTAAAGGGCGGATTCATCACAATCAGAGTTGGCTGTTCGCCTTGGGGCAGTACATCGTTGAGATGCTCTGCATCCACAGTGTAAATCGAGCCACAGGTAGGGAATAGCTCGTGAAGTAAGGCATTCCGCGACTTGGAAATCTCATTGAGGATAATTTTGTGTGGGAATGCGCCATTAAGTTGGCTAATCGTAGCAGCCACCAAAATCCCCGTCCCCGCGCTCGGTTCGTGCAGGGTGTCGCTTTCCTTGATTTGAGCCAGTCGCGCGACAATCCAGGCGAGTGAGAGGGGAGTCGAGAACTGTTGCAACTGGATCTGTTCCTCCGAGCGGATTTGGTGGTGCGGAACTAGAGCCTGAAGATCCATGAAATCCTCGATCGTAGTAAAACTGCCAGTGAGGATCGAACTTACCATTGCTGCTTCAATCAGATCGGTAGCTTGTTTCCAATTCCAGCGTCCCATTGCTGCGCCACCACCACAGATATCGCTCATCAATTCGATGACAACATCTTGAGTCAATCTGTCGCCAGCGGTTAATTTAGCAGCTAATTCGGTCACAGCTACTTGAGTCTGAGTCTGAGCTTGAGTAATCATCATATTTGGTAATAAATGGGCACAAAAAAGCCAGCAACTATTACTAATTGCTGGCAAAATCCGATACGATTTTAGGTTTAGATAATCCCGGCGGCTTCCATTTCTAGAACTTGACTTATATATTCTCTGAGAACTTCCCAGTTAATCCCGATGTTAGCATCGTGGTTATCCATTGCCATTGTTAAGACTAATCGTGCCCGATCTCGACTCAGATCTGAGTTAATCGAAAGCACATCATCAACGTGCCAGATCTTGGCAAACGTATCATTGCCACCTTCTAACATTTGAATGTGTTCGATTACTATTTCGATGCTAATATCTTCCCAGCGTTCTCCGGCTTTGCCTTGAGTCACTTCTTGAATGGTATAACTATCATCTTCGATCGATTCAATTTGGACTAGTTTGAGATTTTTCAACTGAAACAATTTATTTTCCCCCTCATCTCGGATGACAGCATAGCCATAATGATTAAGATAAGCATCGATGGTTAAGGGATTAGAGTTGAGTTGCATATTTTTAGATTAATGAGTGGGTAATAAAATTATCTTCAATCTAATTTGAGATTGATTATTTGTGCTAATTTCTCTTTAGCAGCCTCCAAAGGCTTAATACTGTCATTTAAGTATTGTCGTTCGCTATATAGATGTTCTAGTTCGCCCATAATACTCCCCACTAAATCTGCAATTTCTGCTTTATCCGATCGATTGAGATCTTGGCAAAGGCGATCTAAGTCATTTAGATTAATTTTCTTGCCCTCGATCGTACAACCTTGTATTTGGACGATCCGAACGATTTCTTGTACTTTCTTATTTTCTGATTCGTACATATTTAATTTCTACTTTTAGTTTCGGAAAAAGTTCTAATTGCATGACTGGGTAATTAAGATATTTTTGTTTCTCATAAATCCAGGATTTCTCTAACTAAATCGATAAGTGCTTGCCCCGTTAAAGTCGGTGGATTGTATAGATTTACATCGTCCATCCAAAATTTTGGATTCGCCCCACCTGCATGAGCGTGCGTTTGGGGAGAAGTACTGCCGCCATAGATGCCAAATTCGTAGGCAATTGCACGTTTTACTTGAGCATCGGTGGGTTGCAATGCTCTGATTTTCTCCCACCGCTCTTTGGCTCCTGCCGTGCTATGTAAGGACTGATACAGGCATTGTTCTAGAATGCTCCGTTCGGGCAAGGATGGAGTTGGAAACAGGCTAATTTGTCCCTGACAACGATGTTTTTTTCGACTCATAGATATGAATAGATGAATAGGTACAAAAAAGCCAGCAATCGATCGCTGGCTGGGTATTAAGTTTTACTGTGCTCATCAATCTGGGATCTCAAGATCTTGAAGGTGGTAGCATCAATCGATTACCTCCGGTAGCCAAGGCAACGATAGTGGCACTTAGTTCCACATGACCTCGACCGAGATCTTGGATGTAGGTACTGCCACAACCTAGCTCCGCCAGTTTTCGCATAAACGCGATCGCATCCCGATCTCGATCGTCACCAATGTGGATCGTAGAAATGGTGCCAGTTAATCGCTTTGCAGCAGCAATCGCATCTAGTTCGCTATTCGGCTCACCATCAGAAATCACGACGGTACGAGCTGGTTGGAGGGCAACAATTCGATCGAGTGCTAGATCCAAAGCAGTACTGCCACCACATCGCCATAAACCGTCAGGACTAGTAATTTCAGCAACTACAGAGTCAAAGGTAAATAGCTTGTAGTTACGCCAATCTAGACCTTCCACAGCTTTTCGTAGCACATCAATCCGACGTTCTTTGCCTTTGCACTCAGCATCCATCGATCCTGAAGTATCTAGTAGCAAGCACCAAATATCGGGATTTCCAGTTCCAATCCGCTGATGATAATTAGCAGCAACGCCTGTATCCGGCAATTGGGATGCTTGTTGAATAATTGCTGCTAATGGGTTAATTAAACCACTCATATTTGACTCCGATATTGTTGTAATAGGGTAGAGTTAACCGGATGTTTGATATCGTCATTGGCATAGCATTTAAAACCTGATGGCAACTCATTACAGAGCATCCTCGCCAGACTCCTAAACTCACAGATACTAGCTGAATCAAGATCTGGGGCATTAACTGTCTCTGGGATTTGATATCTATTTCCCGTGTGATAATAAACAAATTTCCAGCCATCAGACTTGAAACTTTCTTGGAGATATAGACGGATATCGCCTTGCTTCTCCCAAACATTTACTGAAAAAGCATGATGTTGATAATTCCTAAAGAAATCGGCGGTTTTGAGCAGCCTAGCTACGGTTGCTTTAGTCAGGTCATCATTAGTGCTAGTTGGTGAGTCAGCTCTACGTTGGGAGGCAGCATTGTTAGGATGATTTAGAATCTCTTCCTTCGTATCTTGCCAATATTTTTCAGTAGCAGCTTGAATAGCGATCGCACGTCTGGCAACTTCTTTGGTTACAGCTTCAATTAATTGGAGTAACTGGTCATCTGGTAGAATTGATAAATCCATAATAAATATTTGAATGAAACTCCCACTCAAAGTTAATTTGAATGGGAGTTAAATAATTTACCGACGGGGTAGTAGAATAACTAATCGATCTCACCACAAAATACCAATTGCCATTGGCGACTGGCAATAATAATTAAAAGTGTGAATTTGGACTAAACTTCGTAACAAACAGGCTCGAAATTCACTACAGAGCAAAGAATTCATAATAGATTTCCATTAATGCCTCACGAATAGAAAATTGTCGGTTCTCAAATTCTCCATTCAGCAAACAAATAAAGTGTTGACGAGCAGCAATTAGTCTAGTTAACATGGGATATCCTTAAAGTAATGTTTGCGATGATCGATTAACCAATTCTGAGGTGAGTTCCTCTGGGCTGAAGCTGGGCTAAAACTTCCCCATTAATTACCAATTCCTTTGCACCAGACTCCGCTAACTGTTTCCGAATCGTCTCGGTACAAACTTTATAACTAGTTTGGACTGTGACTAGATTTGCCGGAAAATCTTTCGCGGGAATATTCTCATTAGTCCATAGCGGTTGTTTTCCACCATTCTTGACGAGTTTGATAGTCGCTTCTCGACCTTTAATAGTCGAGTCAGCACGATTCTCTAAGATTTTCTCGAGGTAAGTTTTGAAGTTTGACAAGGCATTTTCCCTGACTTCAATCTGACTATTGAAGTTGTCGCGGCGTTTTCGGAGATAAGCAATTTCCCCCTCTTTGGCTGCAACTACCGCAGCAATAGCATCTACCTTAGTGGCAATTTGCGCCTCTAACTCATCAAAGCTATTAATTAAGGCGATAGGATCGGTTTTCCCCTCTACTTCTTCCTCTTCAATAAAAGCCATAATTTGTTCGACTAAATCGTCGCGGCTTAATTCTAAATCTAATAATGATGTCATGATTAATTCTTTGGCGTGAGTAGTTAAATCGAGAATGCCCCAGTGAATTGCTGGGGCAAGTAGTAATATTAATTAACTGTTTGCAGTAGCAATTTCTAGCCAAGTGGTGGTTGGTAAATACAGAACGCTGGAGCCAAGCCGCTCGACTTCTGTAGCGCGATCGTAACTCCCAATGTCTTCAGCAGTACGAGTGACAGCATTGAGCATACCGAACTGTGAAAGGTCGCCAGCATCGATTAAATGTTTCAGTACCAAACCAGATTCATTTTCACTAAGTCCAATCGATCTAGCGGTCACTTCTACCGCCTTAACTGGATTACCAGTAATCGGGTTATATCTGGCTCCTTGCATGTCTGCAACAGCTTCCTGGAAGGTGGAGATACTAATTGCATTTCGCACTAAGTCACGAACTTTTAGCTTGAAAGCATCATCGATCGCTTGGATAGTATCAATGGCATATAAATCGCTATTTTCAGCACTACGTCCGGCATGATTTTTACGTTGCTTCTTATCTTTGAGAATTAGACCATTAGTACACGCGAGTCTCATGATAAATGGTTCGACAGAAATCGAACTATTCCCGATTTCACCATTACTCAAAATAAAGCCAGCTTGAACTGGATCGCCGACTGCAATTGCCGCTTCGATATCCGTGTTGATGACCTTGAGATACATTCTTTCGTCGGTTACTTGGCAACTTGCAATTTTAATACCACTACCCATCTCACTGAGTTCTGGTAATACCATTGCAAGAATTTCATGATTATCGACAATCCGATATCGGCTACTCAAAAATGCCCGCATTTGACCACGCAGAGTACGAATGAGACTCGTTTCATCTTGCCGTTCATCTAACCAGTGGTTGACATTTTCTGCCAAAAGATCTGGCGACTGTCTCATCATCCGATCGTAATAAACTTTCGGAATACTGAGCTTACTTGCCATCTGTGCATGAGCATAGGCAGTAGCTGGCATTAATTCCAAGCCGCTGGTTGTCTCCAATTGAAATTTCCCACTAGGCACCATTGTCAAACTTTTGGTGCTGGCATGGAAATCCCGTTTGGTTTCCTGCTGTTCTAATAACTCTTGAGCTAGTTCGACAATCGTGCGTCCAGTTTTCATGATTTTAAAATGTGATAATGGTTAATAAAAAACCGCTAAGCATCAATAGCAACTTAACGGCACATATCCTAAGTAATTAGTACTGAGAATCTTGGTAATAAGCCTCACGATCGAGCATCAACTGTTCGTCAAACTCTAGCTGTTCTTCTTCGTGAGGAAGGCTAGAAGTCTCAATTACTCCACTCAAGTGTTCGATGGATGAGACTGGTATAATCAAAGTATTCATGACTAACAACTAGTAATTGGATAAGCGGGTGACTTTGCTCTAACAAAATCACCCACAAACAATAGACGAGCGGATCTACAGATTTGCTCGTCTATTGTTTGGGTGGAGATAACATTCGCTTGACGATCGTTAGTAATCGATCGGCATCAAGACTCGGCATTTGCTCGATATCATCAGCAACTTTCAGATTCGACTCAATTTGCAGAGGATCGAGTAACAATGTTGGCAGGGAGAAATAACGAGCAGTATGGACGATCCGCTCTGCTTTATAAGTACCAGCGAGATCGTAATCTGGTAGCACCACCAACAAGACTCGCCCCAACCGCTCTTTAACCACTCGGAGCTTATCGAAAGCGGTTCGATTGGAATAGTCACCAGCTTCCAAACAAAAAGCTGGAATCCCGCGACTGTGGGCGATCTCAACAGACTTTTGACCCTCCACAACTAGGATGAGGTTAATGTTGCCTGGATAAGGAAGTAATCTGGATAATCCGTAGGGTGTCCAAGGATTTGAGCCAGCACCGTCGAGCCACTCCTTACCATTGAAGGATTGAGGAAAGATTACCTTGTCCGTGCGATAATCGATCCGCACCACCCTTTGCTTGGCGGAATACCAATAAACTGTTCGCCTCCCGTTCGCGTAGCGTCCCCTTTGGGGAATCGTTTCAGCCAAATGCTCATCTTTTATCAACGGAAAGTGGAGTCGAGCGGGATGAATGCGGGGGATGATGACAGGACAAGGTTCTGACTTGACTCTGCTGGCGAACTGTTTAAAGTTTGGTACCAGTCGCGCCATAATCTCGACTCGATGTTCTCTGGTAGGTTCGTTCCAACACATCCAAGCACCTGTGGGTGAGAAAGTAAGATTGTGCCCGTTGCAAACAGGACAGTAATAACGTTCTCGGTAGCTGCGGTAGGGTGTCAAAGCATCCTTATAGTCGGCGAGAACGACTGGCTGGGGCATTGGCTAAAAGGGAATTTCATCCTCTGGAACCTTATCGTCTTCAAATTCATCATCGTCCTCAAACTCAGGCGGATCGATATACTCCGGTGCGGGTGCTGGTTTAGTCTTAGTCACAACCGGAGTGGTGGGAATAGTTGGTGCGGGTGCCGATTCTTCAGCCACGGGAGATGAAGCTACATCGATCGCATTACTATTATCTTCAGGGGGAATCGCAGCAGTTACTACCGCTGGTGTGGGCTGAAGGATTTGGGGATCTGGTTCTGGGGCAGGTGCCAACATAATCGTCCCAGCAGTAGGTGGTGAGAGCAATGAGCGCGATCGAGGGTTGAGGATGTCGATAATGGCATCGGCAAGCCGTTCGTCAGTGCCCATATAGAAATCCTGCCAGTTCAGAACAGTGGGATGGACGTAGCCATCGATATAACAGGCAGGGGATTTTACTTTATCGCCGACAGATTTGCGAACGATAATCGGCGCAAAGATGCACAGGGCGTTGAAAACTTCATTTTTAGGACGGAATAAAGTCTTGTTTGCTTCAGCCTGACAACGCGCTACTGAGGTGCAAAATTTCTGCCACTCGATCGATAAAGTCGCTTGGTGGGAACCCTTGGCAAACAGTCGGAGTGGAATATCGTGGAGTGGCTGCTTGTTAGCGTCCATAAACATCACCAAGAAGATTTGGAAGTTACCAGCGTTAGGATCGTTGCTGTGCTTGGCGCGATCCCATTCGCCCAGTACGACGAGAGTTTCCTCGGTTTGACTGGCTTGGCGATCGAATGCCCCCAATTGACAGATGGGAGTGAGGATCATTCGAGGTTTCTGGAGCAAGATCCCCACCTCGGTTTGCCCACTGTTATAGGCGTACTCAGTCATTTCCGTCCCTTCGAGGTTCTTCCAGCCAGCTTTCTCAGCTTGACTCAGTGGCACAAAATAACCGCACTGAGCGGGATTTTCGCCGCGCAACGCTTGGGCGTAAGGATAGGAGAAATCGGTAGCTGGTAATGCGTCGGTAAGATATCGACTAGTAGTAGTGGTCATGAATTTCCTGGGATAATGTGAATGAAAGCACCAAAAAAGCACCAGTTTTTGAGACTGATGCTAGGGGTGAGGCTAGAGGTGATGACTACGACAGTTACTCCTCACTTTTACCAAGCGAAGCGACAGGGTTTTAGCAGCGATCTAATGCTGCATAAACAAGCAGAAAATGCTAATGGAGATTGAGGCTAGAAATTTAATTATCTGTGGATTCTTCGCTATCTTGCTGACCCTGACTCTCTGTAGATATCGGTTCTACGCGTTCTTCTGATGGTGCTATTTCTGCTGTAAGATCTTTTAGATCTTCTTGCTCGATTATATTCTCAATTTCTTGGTTAGAGATATTCTCTCGGTCTGATTTAGCATAAATTGTAGTTAGCAATATTGCTTCGAGAGTTACCGTGTAATAGATGATTCGATATCCACCACTTTTACCTCTATTAGTAGTACTATTTCTGACTCTAACTTTATAAACAGGATATTTATTTCCAATAATACGGTCGCCAGGAATTTCACCAGCTTCTAGCTGTTCGATAAGCGATTTAATATCTTCTTTGATTAAACGATTCGCCTTACCAAGTTTCTTAATGTCTTTTTTAAATTTAATGCTTTCAACGATGATAACTGGTGGCATTCTATCTCGATCGATTATAGTCCGGATCTACTTACTTCTTTGACCAGCGTTTTATACCCCTCCTGCTGGACTCTTTCTGTAAACTCTTCTTCATACTTGCTGCTATTAACAAATCGGATGACAACAGCAACGTATTGAGGTTTTGTTAGTGTTAACGAGCGTTTGCCTAGCGTCTCCAAAGGAGAATCGAGGACGAGTTGACCTCGATCGTTAATTTCTCCAGTAGTCTGAATCATGATATCGTCCCATAATTCTGAGATGGGGGAAACATTTCCCATTAGACAATCGCGATAACCTTCACGAAAACCATCGAGAACTTCTTCCTTAGTTGGTTCGGGACAATCTTCTTCGTCATCATCACGAAACCAAATATCTATCTCAACTTGCTGTGGTTTGATTACTTCTAGAGATCGATCGATAATTAGTTGATTATCTTTATCGATTTCTCCTGAAACTTCGAGATATCGCATATATTTTATCTATTTTTAGTTACAGATATCTCCCGCATCAGCTAGGGAGATATCTACTATTTTAGCGTGATGTCAACAGTCTTGATGCCACCATTTCCTCATAATCAGTGGCTTCTAATTCCTGCTGTCGCATGTAAACCAGAAAGTCCAACCCATAGCTCAGCGACTCGCTTAAATAGTCGAGATCGAAGACAGCAGGGTCTGAATAACGCTGCATTTCCCGAATCTTAATCTCGTGCCAGTAGCCTGAAACACGTTGGCTCGGACGGTAGACAATCTCACCACAGATGCCCCAAATCAAGCGTAATCGAGCGATCCACTCATCTCGCTCCTGGGGGATGTTGTATCCCAGATAAACTAGGAATGCGGGTTTATCTGCGTCGGCATTACCCCACCCGTGAGGATCTTCAGCAGGTGCGTTACAGATAACTAAACCTGGGAGCAATTCTGTAAAGGTAAAACCTTGTTGAACTGTAGAAGGTTGCTGGGCTAACATAAAGGTTCGTTAATTATATTTTTGGTCGTTCCACGACCTTTTTTATTGACAAAAATAGCAAAAGTTAGCAGCAAACCAACTCATGCTAGTTCTCAGAATTACCAAGCGAAGCACATCGATAAATTGCTTGCTAGTGATTACTAGCAAGCAATGAAGATTTAGCAAGTGGCGATCGCAGAGTCAGCTTTAGCTTTATTCGCAGCAATAGTAGCAGCACGTTTTTGTGCGGGTGTAAGCAGAACGCTCGTTTCAGTAACTTCAGTTGCAGGAGCGAGTTCTACAGCGATCGATTTAGCATCATCAATAATTGTTGATTCGACTGGTTCGAGTGCGACTACTTCGACTTCAGCAGTTACGGGTGCTGGAATAGACACGACAGCAATAATCTTGGAAATCCAGACACCAATGGTGGCAAGCTCTTTACCTAAGCGGAATTTACCAGCTACAACCAAGTTAGATTCTGGTACGAATAAGCGTTGGTTGACATCAGTAGCAGCGGCTGCAAAGTTGACTTTAATATCGCCATCGATGGCAGTACCAGTAATAGTTGTATCGACGACTTGAGCGGATATAATGAAAATGTTAGAAGTGAAAGTACGCATGAAAGTTCTCCTAATAAGGTGAATGATGTTCGATATTACAAAGCGCAGCAAAATTAACCCCTAAACTAATAGAGATTAATTTCACTAATACAAGGCGAAGCATGTTTTAGGAATAAGAAGGGGGTAAAGGGTTTTAAGGAATATCCACACCCTACACCCTACACCCCATAGCCTCTTACCCCATTACCCATTCCATTAGAACTAAATAGCTTGAGACTTAGGAGGTAATTGAATTTCTGAAATAGTAACGACAGGTTTAGAGCGGAGTTCACCATCTTCGTTATGCCAAGACTCGAATGTCAGATCGCCTGTAACGGAAATAAGACAGCCTTTAGTGAGGAAACTAGCAGCTTTGACTAGTGCATCGCCGACGAATTTTAACTGATACCAATCGGTGGCATCATCGATAACTTTGACAGCTAATGTCGTGTCAGAGATTTGAAAGTAACCAGTACCATCTTTACGAGGAACATCAGCAGTAGAAGTAGCGCGACCAGTACGACCAGAAAGAGTGACAAACATAGAATTTTCCTGAGATGGGTGAATAATTTTCGCGAACAAAAAGCGCAGCAAAACTGACCTTTAAACGAATAAAGATCGATTTCACTTTCATTAGGCGTAGCAAAGATTAACTGCTAGCACAGTATTTTCGGGAGTGGTAGAAGCGATCGCATCAATCCAAGTAAGTTTCGATCGCCTGTCGGGGCGACTTGTCGCCTATAACGCTGATAGGATAAGTCTCATAGCTCTCAAGCCTTGTTGATAATTAGGTAGTTTATGTGGGGACAAAGACATTAATTCAACAACAACCTGCCAATTACTAGATGTTGAATCGACCCATGATTCACCCCAGAGTCCAATATAGAAAGTGCTATGTCTAGCATATTTTCGGTGATGTTCTGTTTTTCTGCCGAGATATTCTTGAACTTGCTTTGATTTGATATCTATCCCTTGGATGATACTCTTCAAGTATGCTAGTGATAGCAAAATCAATAATTTGCTCAATCGTTCGCCCGTTAAATTAGTCTTTTCTAAGTTATATCCTCCGCCCTTAAAGTCTCGAAACATCTCCTCAATTCCAAATCTTTTAGCATAGGTATCAACTGCTGCTTGTAGATCTGCCAAGCTGGTCAGAATATACCAAGGCTCTTTTGTGGTAATATTTCGATATTTACCTAGCCATTTACCTGCTAGGTTAAATCCTTCAACTGGTGCAGTTTTTCTAATTGTTACTTCTTGATTAAAAAAGCTATTTCCTGGCTCTAATCCTAGCCTTTTCAGTTCAGTCCACAATTCCTCTTCAGTCTTGATACAAACATTCTTTTTCAGTCGTAAACAGAAATCTATTTTCTGCTCTCTAAGCCAGTTCGCAAGAGTAACACTACAAAATTCACGATCTCCCAGTACCAACAAGCTATAATCTGATAGGGCAGCGAATACTGGGGTTAATACTAATTGTTGGTTTTCCAATGTACTGTTCCCTTGTTTATCAAGCATTTGCCAATAAATAGGAATTGCTCTCTTTCGCCAAATCATACTGACCATCAAAATATTGTTTGATTGCCATTTGGTTCGATCTATTGCTAAATATATAATATTATTCTGTTTGACATTGCCTTTAATCCAAGCAATCACTAGTGATAACCAAACATTATCTAAATCCCATTCATCATTTGATAAAAATCTCTGGACTTTTTTTCTTCTGCTTTCAAATTTAATTGGCATCGCTAGTTTTGTTGCGATGCTTTCTAGCGTGACTTCTTTAATAGATTGCACTACTTGAATCAATAAAATTGTCAATAAGTAGTTACCGCGTGTGAATTTTTCTGACAAATGGGCATGATACAATTCTGGTAACATTTAATTGTTTTTTGGGTAAGAAGCTCTCTTACCCTATCTTTTTTGATACTATTTGTCTAGAGTTGTCTCTCTGCCGAGTTTTCAGGCGACCTGTCGCCCCGTCAGTTCGATCGCTTATCACCAATAGGAGTAATGCAAAGTTCGGAGGCGATCGCTTTGAGGTTGGCTAAAGATTGTGTTTGGAGCCATTCACGACAAATTACAGCGGCTGCGAGGTCGTTAGTGAGATCGTTACCCTGAATAGTCTCTACGAGGGGTGTCGATCGATCTTCAACGATCTTTATTCGATCGTAGACCATCGCGGTTGAAGGTTGCGGCAAGAATTGAATTGCAATCAAAAAGTAGGCAATAAACAACAATAATGGGAACAGAGCTTGGTTAATGGCGGACATTTTTCAACTATAAATTTCACACTCACAAAGCGAAGCTACCAAAAGCGATATTCACTAACAACTGAATGGCTAAGGAGTTATCCTTCACCTCAGCAAATCTAACAATCGCCTCACTTTCAAACGATAAGTACAAGACATTAGCTTGTTTTCTGATAAAATAAATAGAGCGGCAATCGCTTAATTGCCGCTCATAGATTGATTAATAGTTTCACTTTAATTATAGATGAAAATTCGTGGCGATCGAGTACCCGGTCGAAGCGGAACTCTCTATCAACGCACCAAGAAAAAACAGTTACAGAACGGACAAACCAAAGAATATCCCCTCGTCCCTGGGGATCGAGATCCCCACAATATCGAGCATTGGTTTTGGCAACTAACATACAAGGAGAAGCAAGCAGATGGAAAATATAAATCCCGCACCGTCTCTGTTGCACCGGAACAGGTAGCAGCGGTTAAGGTCTTAATTGCCGGAAATGCACAGCTAGAGCTGATTATAAGTTATTTGCGTGGTTCCACGTAATTACGTGGAACTAAATAAAAGCTTTAAATCCTTACTCAGCAACAATTATAGTCTTCTCATATCCGATCTAGTGCTGGCTATTCCTAGAGTAGGATTACAACAAAAGTACTTTTGAATAACGGTTTTAGCTTATGCGTACAGTTCCACGTAATTACGTGGAACTGAATCGACAAATAAACTACCAGCACACTGGGGATAGGTGGCAACTGTAAAAGAATTAATCGCCAGAAACCTACAGTCAGACACAATCTTGGGTTATTTGCATGGTTCCACGTAATTACGTGGAACCAGATCTTAACTTGTAGTCTTTACTAAATCAGCATTTCAGATTATAGATACCCGATCGATCTCACCCGATCTCGAGTACAGGATTGCGATTGAAATGCCTCTCAGTGGAGAGCGATGTTATCCCAAAACTCATTATGTCTGTACTCTCAGAAGAAGCTATTGCATAAATACAATCGCACAATGGTCTACCGCACAGTGTTTGGCAGATTAAATTTTCACAGCCAGCGACTATTTCACTGCGCTTGTCAAAACAGCAAACTCGTTACTTCAACACTCTTTGAAGAAATTCAATAGATTTGGGAATGTCTAGCAAGTAGTTTTGAATGATTTCAATAGAATAGATGTCCGGTAATGCTTGTTGAAATTTACTTAGTCGATACTCTGGTAAATTCATTGATATAGCAGCTAGAGTTTCTGCCGATCGCCAAAATGAAGGGTTAGAAATTTCGGCGATCGCCAGTTTCAAACTATTTATGGTAAAACTATCTCCTTCAATTTTTAATTTAAAATTATCGACAACTATTTTTGAGTCTGAATAAACTTGCAGTCCATATTTAAGAGTGTGATTGATGGCACCACCTGCAAATGTCCACCAGATGGCTCGATCTGGGTCGAATTGCAGACTCCAACCAGAGGACTTGAGTAGCGGGGCTAGTTCGTGCCGATATTCATTTAGTACGAACTGTGCTCGCTCGTCAAGGTAAGGGAGCGAATCTTGACTGAGAATGATTTGCCGAACCTGCTGACATAGTTCAAATCCCAGCAATTGCGGGATGAATCCTCCCCAACTGGGCTTTTTCCCGCGTGGAGCTGGCATCACCAGCACGCTGCGTTCTGCATGGTTAACGTGCGATACCGTCCAAGATCTCCCGCCTAAAATGAATGAGCTAACTTCTGGAACTAGTTTATCGACGAAAATCTGCTCTAAGGAGCCAATCGTATAGTTGGCTTTAGTTTGAACTTTATAAAGCTGCGGGCTACTAAAGACAGCATAAAGCTCCATAAAATTCTTCCGACCATAGACCTTCTCTGCTTTATCGCCGATCGATAGCAACCCTCCAGATCCAAATAGATACCCTGTCTGAATCATATACTGGATCAGGGTTTCAAATTCTGCGTAGTCAATCCCGCTAAAGTCAGGTACGACCGAAAGATACTCCCAGCATCGCTCGGTGCTCACACCACCAAACTGAAGTGTTAGTGCCAGTAATTGATGCACTAGAACAGGCCAAGCTCTAGTCTGAACGGGAACTGACTCAACCCATCCCGTTCTTGCCAGTTCGATGATGGAGATCGCTTGTAAAACTGGTTCGATATCTTCGCAGTAAAAGGTGGTGTTGGCTTGCTGTCCGGCACGGCGACCCGTGCGACCGAGCCGCTGCAAAAATGAGGATACTGTCGAGGGTGCATTGGCTTGGAGCACTAGGTCTAGATCGCCGACATCGATGCCGAGTTCTAAAGTTGAAGTGCAAACGATACAGGCGTTTGTCCCATAATGAAATCGAGCTTCCGCAGCAGTCCGTTCTTCTAGCGAGACCGAGCTGTGGTGGACGAAGACATCGGTGCCGCGATCGCGCATTCGATCGGCAATGTCTTCGGCAAGGGCGCGACTTTGACAGAAGAATAGGCTTTTTCGATCGGCAGCTTTAGTGCTGGCTGCCGTTGCCATACTGCCAATGGTGTCGTTGAGATAAATTCTGAGGTCTTTATGCGAAGTTATTTTGGGCGGGTCGATAATACAACACTCTCTGCGGGAAGTCCCCTGCATCCAGGTCAGGATATCCGCTGGATTCCCAACGGTAGCACTCAGCCCGATCCGTTGAATGTCATTAGGTGTAAATTTTGCCAACCGCTCCAACACGGAAATGAGTTGCGTGCCACGATCGCTGCCAGCCAGAGAGTGAACTTCGTCGATGACGATCGCTCGTAAATCCTGAAATAGTTGGGCATGGGGCACCTTTGCCGAGAGGAGCATGACTTCTAATGATTCTGGCGTGGTCATTAGCAGTGCCGCAGGTTCGTTCAGAAACCGTTTTTTGTCAGCAGCTTTGACATCCCCATGCCAGAGGAATCGCCTTAATCCAACCATCTCGGTGTAACGCCCCAATCGATCTGCTTGATTGTTCAATAGGGCTTTAATCGGCGCGACATAGATCGTCCCAACCCCTTTGGGTTCGTCAGTCATCAACGTCGCCAGGAGCGGAAACATCGCTGCTTCTGTCTTGCCACCTGCGGTCGGGGCGAGGATGACCGCATTTTTGCCGTCAAGTAAGGCGTGGCTCGATAGTTCTTGCACCGGACGCAGCGAAGTCCAGCCTAAGTTTGTAGCGATCGCTGCTTGGAGTCGGGGCGGAAAGCGGGAGAAGGCGGATGTCATGGCTAAAACTCAACTAGGGCGTATCCCCGATCGTCCTCTGGTTCGGGATCGAGATAGGGGAGTCCTGCGCTCAATCTCTGTTCGATCTCATTCAGTGCAGTTTTATCGAAGCCTGCCACTACCATCGGATCGTAGTCTTCATTCTCATCGGTGAGATCTAGCACATTGACGAATTGCCGGAGGAACTGACGGGGGACTACGCCCACATCGCCTTGGAAACCTTGAGTGGTCTTTGCCACTAATCGATCGATAAAGTCTACTGTAACTTTGTTCATCAGACGGTGGCGATCGACTGCGGGAAATATTTCCCTTAACTTGAGCGCAACTTCCTTCAGGCGATTGGCATCGAAGGGTTTGAGTTCTAGCTGAGGCTGGCGAGTGCTAACAAATCCGCCTTCATCTTGGAACTTAATCCGCTCGTAGAGTGGCTGGAGTCCGGCAACACCGCGTTGGGTGTCGAAGAATTCCGAGGTTCCGGTAAATAACCACAGCAACCCACGAAAGCGATCCGCCGCATCGCAAATCTGGCGGATACCGTTGAGGGATTTACCGCGCACATCATGGCGCATTCTCAAAATAGTCTCAGCTTCATCGATCGCGATGACCAGTCCTTTATAACCTGCTGCCTTAGTGATTTCCAGAATACCCTGGAGGTAGTCTAGGGCTTCGCGACTGCCGATGTCACCCTTAATGCCTGCGACCTTCTTGGCACTGGCAGATACATTTTCACTACCGGATAGCCAAGCTAGTAAGGCACTGGCTTCGGCGACTTCGCCTTGTTGTTTGAGTTGAAAAATTGCGCGGAGGACTCGCGCCATATCTTCTGGAGCTTTGCCAGCGGTAAGAGATGCTAATTCCTCTTCCATCCGCTGTTGGACTTGGGTATCGAAGCCCTCGCCGTCTTCGTCAGCACCGCCAGCAATCAGCGCGTCTTCGACTTTGGCAATCCAGCGATCGATGATGTCGCTCAGGGCACCTCTGGGGCAAGAACTGGTACCTAATTCTTGCACCACTTTCCGATACACATCGTCAAATTTATAAAAATGCAGGTCGTTATCCGAGACGACGACAAAGCTAGTGGCAAACCCTTGCGCCTGGGCTTCTAAGACAGCCAGACGAGACATGAATGTTTTCCCACAGCCATAACCACCCCTGAGAAACTTGAATACTCCTTCCCCACTGGCCGCGAGACTGAGTTGACGACGGATTTCGGTCTGTTGCTTATCGATCCCGACGGCAAAGGCTTCTAGCCCCCGTTCGGGCACTGTGCCGGAGCGGAGTCGCTCTAAAATATGCGCTGTGTCTTTTTCGCTGATTGCCATATCGAATCGAGGTTAGGTTTGTTTGACGTAGCGTTTACCACTACTGGTAGCTTCAATCCTGACTGAGAACGGTACTTTCTGGAGATGTTCCTCAAAGGCGACAGCGAAGCGGCGAACTTGACGCGGATTGCCTAAAATTACCGCCAGTTCGGATTCCGCGATCGACCCATGCTGCTGGAGGTGGAGAAAAACTCGACTCACATTGGGGTCGGCAAAACTATCTTCCCAATCGCCACCAGTCTGAACTGCATTGGGCGCATCTTTCGTCCGGCGTAGGGTGCCAGCGACCTTAAAGTACGACTCTAGAGTTGCAGGTTCGACATCTTCTGAAGCATCGGGATGGTAAACCTCGATTTTGACTCGTTCGTCTTGGCTTCCGGCGAGGTCGAAGACCACCTCCACCCATTCTGCATCCAATTGGACGGGGATCTGCTGATTTTGAATTACAACATTGGGTACATCTTTAATATTTACTTGGATATCGTGACGATCTGGTACCCTCAGAGCTAAGGAGATCGTTTTAGCTCCGGTAAAACTGAGTACGCCTTGGGCGACAGGTGCTGGTTTGACTCGAATTTTCAGCCGACTAAATCCGGCAATATCTGGTTGCGCTTGGACTTCTACCGCGTATTTGACGGTTTTGAAACTGGTGACATCGCGATTATGCGATACGCTCAACACCGGAATCACCCGCTCTTGGAGGCTATTACCACCGTGAACGAAGGTTGCGCCAGGAATCCCCGTTGCAAATACCGCTGTATCTTTACGAAAGAGCAAATATCCGGTCTGACCTTCATAGTTAAGTGCGCCCAGAGAAACTGTGACGGTTTCCGTCTCGGAGCGCGGATGGTCGTCTAGGATATAACGCCGTTGCGGAGCGCGGATCGTCCCCCAGGGTGCCTGTTTGGTGGTCTGGTCTTGGAGTAGAAAACCATGATCGGCGGTAAAGACAAATTCAGTGATGCCGATGCTTTTGAGTCGATTCCATGCCGATTTTAACTGCTTGAGGCATTCTTCAAAGGCAATTAAACCCAGATTGGCTTCCCCCGCATCGTCGATTTCTTGACTGTGAACGACGATTAAATCCGCATTCGCACATCCTTGCTTCAAACTGTCAGTCGATCGATCGCCGACTTCGCTCAATTTAAACATTCGCACTCGCCGCCGACCGGAATTGACATTATCCACACTGCGATCGCCCATCGCCCGCACCCGCTCTTCCGGCTTGCGGACGGTATATTCGCCCATCTTGAAGCCCTTGAATCCTCGATCGCTCCCCAGGGTAAGTCTTCCGGCTTTACTCAGGGGGGCGAGGACGTTCATCCCTACAGCGGTAATGGTGGGTAACTCCGCATAACGCGCTCTGAGGGTAACGTTCGTGCCTGCACCTTCAAAAGCGGCGATCAGTTCGGTGGCCATCTCATAGCGAAAGGCATCGATGATGAAATAGGCTGTCTTTGCATTGGTTTGGGTGAGCGGATGCACCTCTTGCTCGTAGAGCGATCTCTGTTGCAGGGATTCTACTGGCAAAAATCCTTCACTTTCACAGATCTGGGCGAAGCTGTGGGCGAGGTCATCTGCCCATTCCCGATAACGGCTGCGAAGCTTGTCGGAAATTTCCAAAAGCGAACCAAAATGTGGCAGGGTCGAGCTTAAAAGTTTAGCCCGCTGTTGCTCGAATCTGCGGTGGGCGCGATCGACTGTACACCCCGTTTGCGTGTAACCCTCTAAGGCACTGCTGAGATTAGTTCGACCCTGAAGCGGTTGCGGGTGGCGAACCAATGTCAGACCGAGGATAGCGGCATCCCGAATTAACGACCACTCGATCCGCCGAGTCCGATCGCGAGCCAGCCAGAAGGAGGGCTGCTCTAAACGAACTTGCGCCCACTCCAAAGCTTTTTCCCAGGCTTCCTGCTGGAGTGCCTGCAATGCTCCACCTAAGATGGCGTTTTCTTCGCTGAGGAAGGTATCGATTTTACCCAGATCTTCCGGTCGGAGATCTTTTAGCTCCGGTTCTAGATGTCCTTCTACTTGTCTGGCGATCGTTTCATAGGCTTGGGGATGGCTGTCGCGCAGATAACCGACCAACCGATCGCAGGTTTGTTTGAGTGGTGCGGAGAGTTGTTTGAGCCGTTTCAGATCGTCCAGAATCGGCGATCGCGCAAGATCGTGGACATATTCGACGCACATCAGCCATGCGACAAAGGTTTCGCCCAGGTCGCTAAAGGAGAGGGCTGCGGATTGCCGATAAAAGGTGTGGAAGGCTGTATCCATTCCCGTCTTGCGGTAGAGATAGTCGGAGAGGATGCTCAGACTCTGGGCATCGCTGAATTTGGTCTTAAAGCTAGTAGCTGCTGTGGCGATCGTGCTAGCTAACACCCATTCGAGGTCGAGACTTTCGAGGTATTGAGATCGATCGCCTTGCGGTTGGTTACAGGCGACTGCGAGCCAATTGTCTGCGGCACTCAGGTCTAGATTATCCGTGTTAAGGTAGGCTTCGATCTTGTCGGGATTAACGTGTCCTGAAGCAGTTTCGCGAATGAGGGTATTGAGTGCCTTACGATAGCATTTGCCAGCGCGATACAACTCTAAGATCGGCGTTTTCCGAATGCTGTCGGTAGTATGTCCAGGCATGTGAATTAGCACGCGATCGGGTAATTCGCCGTTGCCATAAGGTTCTAGTGCCAGCAGCATTTCTAGGTAGCTGCCCCGAAATGGAATCACCGGAAAGGGGAATTGCTCTTGCTGGTAACGTTCCACCAGTCGATCGACATAGCTATTATACGCCGCGTCTTTATCGAGCCACACGACAATGCCATGCTGACGCAGTTCGTACTTCAGTTCTTCTTCTAAGGTGGTTGCGATCGAGCCGAGAGAGATCGTCATGTGGGCAGAAAGTCTAAATGGTTGTCGAGGGCGGCTTGTTGGCAGACGGCAGCGGCTGTGTTGAGGACACGCTCTTTTTGACCTGCTTTTAAGGCTTGGATGGGAGTAGTGTCTTCGAGGTAGGGGTTGGCGCGGGTAAGCCAGTTGAGTTTACCATAGTCGGATATGGCTAAGGCTTTGAGGACAGCAGGTAAGCCATCGATAACGCCATCGGAGCCTGCGGGATCGAATTGCCACGCGGGAAAGCAGAGTTTACCGTTGTCTTTGATGGCGAGGAGGGTTTGACCGCTAACTCGATCGTGTGGTGTTTGGCGAGAGGTACCTAAGAGTTGCGCGACTTGGCTGGCACTGAGCGATCGATCGAGGAGTTGGCGGCGGTGCTGGAAATGTCGCGCCAGGGTGTCCATTTCTAGTTGGATGCGTTCTTGGCGGGTGAAGGTTCTACCCGCGATCGATTCAGCTAGGGCATCGGCGGTAGGATCTACGGCTGTTGTGCTAGTAATTTGCTGTAAGGCTTGGGTAACGATCGATTGTTCGATCGGGGTGAGGGTTTGGAAGGTTTCGAGATGTTGGGCGGTATGCGGGTCGAGGACGATCGCCATAAGTACCTGTAAGAGATGTCAATCTGTCTTAATTGTTGCGCTTTGGGTAAGAGATGTCAAGCTAGGGACTAAGTGTGACTTCAATCATCATAAATTGGCCGAATTGGGAATTGCTGCTTTTAGCGGTAGCAAACTACCACAATTAAAAAGTTGTGCTAAACTAACTTCAGCACAACTTTTTTGCCATGCTCAAACAAAATTGATGATTCCACCCTTTGACGAGCGCGGTTATCTCCCCCAAGGTATCTACGAGCCAACATGGGATGATTTCTGGGAGCGGTTTGGCACCAATAACTATCGCAAACAACTGCTCACGGGCTTACGATTGGCTCTGGGAAATCTGAAACTAGCTGGCTGTCGGCGGGTATATATTGGCGGTAGCTTCATCACCGATAAGGAACGACCAAATGACTACGATGGTTGCTTTGACATTTTTGGGATCGACGAAGATGCGATCGATCCTATTTTTCTGCAACCGGATCTGGCGGCGCAACGGACTAAGTTTGGTGGTGAATTAGTCCCGAATCCAGCAATGGCAGGGTTTTTCCAAACCGATAAAAATGGCAATCCCAAAGGAATTATCGTCTTAGATCCGACTACTATCCCCTAATTAGTTCAAATTACTGCGAGGAATAATCGATCGTGATTCAAAATAAACATCAATATAAGGTCACTAATTCTAAACTCAAAGAATTAGAGCAATCTTTAGCAAATCTAGCCGCTAATCCCGAAGGATTGTCCGAACGTCTGTGGCAATCTCAGCAAGCGGGAGTAAGAGTGTGGATCGACCGATTGAAGGCAGAAATTGCCGAATACGATGGGTTGCAACAGGGCGAGTCGGTGTTCAAGATTTCTTCCCTCACCGAACTACCGATCGCTTTAATTAAAGCCAGAATTGCTAGCGGCATGACTCAAAAAGAACTAGCCGAAAAAATTGGCGTGAAAGAGCAACAAATTCAACGCTATGAAGCTAATCATTATGATTCGGCTAGCTTCGAGCGATTGCGGGAAGTCTTTGAAGCTCTGGGCATAAGTTTTAAAGAAATAATTATGGAAATCGAGGGGTCTGCTGCGATCCCGAAATCGCTATAAAGGGCAATCTCTGAAATTTAGAGTAGGGGCAATTCATGAATTGCCCCTACTCTAAATTTCAGAGGCAAATCATACTCCAATTCAGCAACGCCAAAAATTGCTCATTCATCCCCAGCTTCAGCCGCAGCCTCAAACAAAGGCCCCAAGTCCTCCGTATCATCTGCTTTTTTCCGCTTTTTATCGCGACGTTTGGCTTCTTTTTCTTGGAGTTCTTTAACCTTATCGGGATAATCGCTTTCAAACTGCTGCCGGAGCCGCTCGGAGTCTAATTCGTCGATCGTGAAGTCGCTCGCGATTTCGTCTTGGAGGCGGAGTTCCCATTCGTAGGCTTTGGCGGGGTGATAGTGCCAGAAGCAGCCGTGGGCAACGGCGAGGGAGGGGTCGATTTGGCATTTGGCGGCAACGCGCTGGGGGAAGTAGCGGGCGGCGAGGTGCGACCAGTCGTAGTCTTTATTGCCTTTGCTTTGGGCAATGCAGAGTTCCGACCACCAGGTTTTGGGCTTTTTCCAGCCTTGAGGTGCGAGGAGCGGCCAGAGGGCGGCACTGTTGACCATTACACCGTCGTCGAGATCGAGGCTAAAGCGGGCATCGGTTTCGCGGGGGGGATCGCTGGGTTCGGCTGGAGGTGCCCCCTGTTCGGCGACTTGTTGAACGAGATCGGCAAAGGTTTTGAGTTCGGTGGCGAGTTGGGATATTTTGCTGTAGCGATCTTCGGCTTGGTTCTGTTGTTTTTTGTCGCCCTGGTTGCGGGAGTCCATCAGGTCGCTGAGTTCGCCTTCGAGTTGGCGGAGTTCGGGAAAGAGGTATTCGGCGAGGAGGTTGGTGAGGGTGGTGTCTGTCCAGCGGTGGATGCTGATGTAGGCGACGAAGTTTTTATTGGCGGAGGAGAGGGGGAAGTAGATCGGGCGTTGTTCGTACATCTTGACGTGAATGTCTTTGAAGAAGTTGAGGCGGAGCCAGTCGCGGAGTTTGGCGGTGGCGATCGAGCTACCGTGTTGTTGCCATGCGGTGATGAGGGGTTGGCAGGCGGGATGGGTGAGGTTGTCTTTTGATTCGGGTCGATCGCCGGAGTAGGCGGAGAGGTACAGGATGCCGTGGGGCAGGGCTGTTTCAGGAGTTTTGGTCAGAATGCCCTCGCCGTTGGCTCCAAAGCGTCCGAGGGCAATACCGAGGGCGTAGGAAACCCAATTTGTCGCGGGGGGTTGTTCGTAATCTGGGTTCCAGTCGGGGAGGGGTGTACCGGAAGGTCGATCGACCGATTGCTGTGCCCAGGCTTGGGCGTAGTTCCAGCCGGAGGTTCCAGGTTGTCTAAATTCGACGGAGGTTTCGCGGGCGGCTTCGTGTTCGGTGAAGGTGAGATCTAATTTGGTGAAGATTTCGTCGGATGAGTCGATATAAAAGAGTGGAAGTCTTTCAATATCGCTTGTTTGAAAGTTAACAGTTGGATTAAGAGCAATAAGAATATCTTTTGCAACTTTACTATTCAGGAGAACCGTACTCTCTATCGGATTTTTTGGAAAAACAGAAGCTCCTGAAATGTCAAACACACTTCTAAATCTCCTAATTCGAGCAGAGAAATTTGCGCCTATAGTTGAATATGATATTCCAGAATGAAAGTACAAATGCCGACTTGGAGTGCCATTCCCCCCACCTTTAGAACCAAGAAAGTCGAACATTACTTGCTTCTCTAAAGCAGAATTCTCCCATAAAATAACATCACTTAATGGTTCAAACCATCTTTTCCCTGCTGCACCTTTAACATATGGAACCCATTTATTAAGGCTTTCACCTTCATAAGATTGACTATCTTTTCTTAAGTAAACATTACTTAAATCGATTTCCCATGCAAGCCGAAGATAGCGAATATTATTTGAAGTTTGCATTCCCGCCCTGACTGTAGTTTCATCACCAATCTTGGATGTTGCAGCATATTTATCGAGAAACTCCTCATCCCACCAGTAGACGATCGGCTTTTCTTTGATAGCGGTGAATCGATCGCTCTTAAACTCAAACTTTCCCACTTGCGCCAAGACAGCCGATCGTTTTCGATTTGTTCTTTGGCGATCGTAAGCAAGCTCGTCTAGTGGCGTTGGCTGTAATGCGATACTTACTTCCAAAGTTGGAGCTAGCTTTTGAAATACGCTCAATGTTACTGCTAAAACTTCATTTGGCACCTCATCAAATGCACCTCGATCGAAATCTCCCAACAACCGCAAATCATATTTGTCTATCAAAAACTCTCGAATAGAACTGAACTGCTTAATAAACATCCAGTTTCGCATCGTTAACAATGCCGAGATCCCACCCTGCTTTGCTAACTGCAACCCACGCTCTAAAAATACCGCATATAGATCTGCATTTCCTTTAGGATAATGTTGTTCGAGATAACTACTATCCGACATCTTACTCGTCCCTTGATACGGGGGATTCCCCACAACCAGATCGTAAGAATTCTCCTGTACCATCCGAATAAACCGAACCCCAGCCGTCAACTGCTCCCCCCGCAACCGCAACCCGAGATCGTCACCCCGCGTACATCGCCCCAAAAACTGCTCCAACTTTTCTAACACCGAAGCCTTTGCCTGCTCGAAATTAAATTCGGGCTGCACCACCACCGGATTAAACAAATTTCCTTGCGCTGGGGGGAAAATCGTGCGTCCATAATCCTGCACCGCCAGATCCACCGCCTTATCTACCTTCAGCAAACTCCCCCACCGATCTGCACCCTTCAACGCTTGGACGATTCGATTCGTCAAATCCTCTGGAATCCCCGTCGCTGCCAAAATCTCCTGGCGCAACTCCACCAACATCGGATCTTCCTCCAGTAACGCCGCCACCTGTAAATTCGATGCCACCAAATTTAGCAGCTTCGGACTGGCATCTGGGCACAACGACTTCGCCTTGAGATCCAACGCCGCCGCCGCAATCTGCACCGCACGGGGATCGATATCGATGCCGTATAAATTATGTTCCAGAATCGACTCGACGATTTGGCGATTCGATCGATCCTCCCCCAGATGCCGCCCTTCCTCCCGATACAGCGCAAATAGCAACCCCACCGCAATTACCAAAAAGTGCCCAGATCCACAAGCCGGATCTAACAACTTCAGCTCCCGCAGACTCCCAGGCGCAAACTTCACCGCCGCCGCCGTCAACGGTTGCTGTACCCAGTACTTCCACTGTTGCTCCTGCTCGGTTTCGATCGGCATCAACTCATCCAAAGACACTTCCCCCGCTGCACGTCGCTCCCGCCATACCTGCCGCCGTGCTTCTAACCGCGCCAAAGTCCCATCCGCCTCAGCCTCAGCTACCCAGCCGTTCTTCTGGCACATTGCCAACCATAACTGCCCCAAACTATTCTGGAGCAACCATTCCACCATGTACCGTTCCGTAAACATCTGCGTCTTACTAGCGATCTCATGGGGTTCCACCTTTCCCCCCGCATTCAGCTTCGCATCCAACCCTTCCCGCTCTGGATCGTTCCAATACTGATACACCCATCCCAGCGTCGTATCATCTTGCCAAATCTCCTTCAACTCCGGCGCATCCAACGCTTCCACTACCGCCCGTAACGTACCCGCCGGAATCGGTAATAACGATGTCAGACTCACCTGCCCAAACAACCCAGGCATCGCCAACGCCAACTCATCCCAGAGCAACTGCAATAGCGTCCCGTAGCCCTCCGTCTCATCCTTGCACAAATCCGGCGCAAACTCCCGAAACTCCCGATAGGCAGGACTTTGCCACCCACCCGTCACCACCGCAGGCTTCGATAGCCCCATCGCCTCCATCTGCTTGATTACCACCAGCCGATTTAACAACGTCGCCGCTGCCAATTTTTCGAGCGATCTCAATTGCCGCTCCGCAATCTTTTGCCGCTGCTCCTCCTTGAGCTTTTTACCCGCAGTTTCTCCCCGCACCTGCATCTCCACCCATTGCTCCAATCGCTGCCGCTTGACTCGATTTGCTTCCGTCAACCCCGCTTGGTTGGCAGCTTTAATCGATAAGCGAAACGTCCCTTCCCCAGCATTCTGCAAATCCTCCAGTAACCGCTGCCGCAGGCTGCGAATGGTTGCGGATAACTTGGATTTAGCTTCCGGCGTGAGATAGGACATGGAGCGATTTGACATGATTGATTGACTTCGTTTTTAGATCTGAATCCCCCAACCCCCTTGAAAAGGGGGCTTTAAAAGTCCCCCTTTTTAAGGGGGATTTAGGGGGATTTCTAGGGTTTTCGCTTTTACTCCGACTCAGATCAACCGAATACGAATATTGGACTTACCATCAAGCTGAGATAATAAGCGATCGCGGAGTTGGTTGACTAGCACCTCCACCTCCTCTGGCGAACTGACTTCCCGCCCACTTAACTCGATCGCAATCGTCATCACCTGTTTGTCGGTGGCTTGTGACAGGGCATCGTCCAGATAACTATTCGCCTCTTCCTCCGCCATGTTTAGCCTCAACACTGCCGAATCTTTTAGCTCCAGTAATTGGGGATAAAGTGCTTCAGCAGTCGTATCGTAGGTTGCGTCCGTCACCGGACGAAGTACATAGGTCGCCTTGTCTGGGCTGAGTCGGGCATAGCCAGACCGCTGCTTCACCTTGTGGCGAATCGCTTCTGCCTGCTGTTCCTGCTTCTCCAATAGCGATCGCCGGACGATCGTATAGTGAGACTCGATTGTCTGCAATTGCGGCTCCAGACGTGCAATATCGCGCCACGGTCGATCGATCGCCAGTTGTTCCGCTACCGCTGCAATCTCGGCTTGCACCTCAGTCGCCGATCCTACTTGTTCGAGTTGGGCAACCTGATGCTGCTGAACCGACCCCGCCCGCGATACTGCGGCGATTGCGTCATCAGTCAGATCGGTCTCTAGAATGCCTAATTGTTGTATCCCATCGCGTAAAACATCGAGATTTCGCTTCACTTCTAGCAGCGTAGGTTCGACTTGGCGGGATTTGAGACACTTTTCTAATGCCGATTGCAACTTGGCTAAATTAGTAGGTAAATCTAACCGATTGGGTAGCTTATTGTAACGGTGCTCCAATTCTCGCAACCGCCTGACTTGATTGGGGAACTGCTTAAATACCGCATCGGCGATCGCATCATCTTCACGATCGAGATCGATACCCAGGGCATCTTTGAATAACGTACAAATGGCAATCCGATCGCGGGGACTAATGCCGCGATCGCTCGGCGGTAGAATGTCAGCGCGTTTGAAATCTCGATCCTTCGTAAATAAATCCATCACCCCAGGATCGCGAATCGACGTGACACTAGTACCATCTTCGAGCCGAATTTGAATTTTACTCGCCCGAAATAAACCAGCCAGACAAGCCTTCACCACATCCGGCGCGTAACCATAAGGTGGCCCGCCAAAAAAGTTCAACAACACTTGCCCAGAGACCCCATTTTCAGCCAAGACATACTCACCGATCCGTGCGGGCACCTCTCCGGCACAGGTCGGGTTATACTTGCCAGCATCTAGCTCCAGGATGCCTAGCCCATCCTGCATAAATTTAGTCGAAGGCCCGATTAAATCCTTTTCTAGTAGCTGCTTCAGTTCGGATGGGATAATCGCCACATCAAAATCAATAGTCCGGACACCTTTTGAAAAGAAAAATGATCGATCGATCCAAAAAAAGCAATTCATCGCTTAAAGTACAAGTAGAACCCAAGTACCAGATGAATTGCCCTATGGATATTGTACAGAACCTACTTGCCAAAGTGGGTAATTTAGCAAACCGCAACGCCAGTTCTTAGCCAGTATATTTGTGACGTTGTTTGTGGTATGCGGCAAGGCAAACTTTACTAATCTCAGTCGTTATGGGCAGTATAGCGAACGAACATACCGTCGTCAGTACAAAAAAACATTCGATTTCATTCCCTTCCACGCGCAGACAATTGCAGCAGCAATTGAACCAAATTGAGAGCAGATCGCAGCGATTGATTGCTCATTTATCAGCAAGAGTGGAAAACAGACATGGGGAGTAGATAATTTCTATAACGGTAGTATCAGCAAGTCTCAAAAAGGGTTAGAAATTTCGGTGATTGCAGTGGTGGATGTATTAGCCCATCAAGGTTACACTCTCTCAGTACAACAAACTGCAAAAACCGAGCGTCAACCCATCCCCGACGCGAAACCAACGGCGAAGAAGAAGCGTAAATCGAAGTCGAAATCGAAGTCGAAATCGAAGTCGAAATCTAAATCTAAATCGAAAGCGAAAACAGAACCAGTGATTTCTGAGCGAGTCAAAGGCTATCTGAAACAACTGAAAATAGCTCGCTCCCATTTGCCTGCGGTAGTAAAATATTTAACCGCAGACAGCTTTTACAGTAAGAAATCTGTTGTTGATGGGGTGATTGAGCTAGACCTTCATTTGATTAGCAAATTGCGGATTGATGCGGATCTACGATACTGCTACACTGGCAAGCAAAAGCCCAAAGGTGCGCCGCGTAAGTATGATGGCAAGGTGAATTTGAGTGATTTGTCCCGACTGGAATTCGGTGGTGAGTTAGCTAATGGCACTAAATTGTATAGCCAAGTGGTTTGGCATGTTTCACTTAAACGTAAAATTCGCATCGTTTACTTGGTTGACCAACGTCATCCCGAGAAGCAGCGAGTAGCTTTGCTCTTTTCTACCGACACGATGATTAATCCCATCAGTCTGTACGAGTACTACAAATCTCGGTTTCAAATCGAATTCATCTTTCGTGATGCCAAACAATTTACTGGGCTTTGCGACTGTCAATCCCGCCACCAACAATCCCTGGATTTTCATTTCAATGCATCCTTGGCAGCTCTCAATATTGCCAAGCTTGAACAGCAAAAAACTCAGTCGGATACTGGGGAAGATTCACAGCCGCAATCTTTTTCAATGGCAACTTACAAGCGGCTAGCTCTCAATGGACATCTACTTGAGCGGTTTATTTCCATGTTAGAACTTGACCCGACTTTGATTAAATCCCATCCTAACTACGATAGTCTTCTCCACTATGGCTCTCTAGCTCCATAAATCTGTCCGGACTATTGAAAATAGCGATCGAACAGTTCGGGTAGGATACTTTCTCCCACCTTTTCTAACACCACTGCAAAGCCATTGCCGAAATTCTTCACCTCCATCTGACGACCTCGGAAATAGAGCGCACCATCTAGAAACGCGCGGACAACGCCATCTTTAACTTTTGTTTCCAAGCCTTCACACCGACTCTGCTCGTCAAACAGCATCCGTTCTTTACCGATCGAGATCGACGCACTCCGACCTTGATACTTGTTGACAATATGCCGCGACCTTGCCAAGTCTCGCAGCAAGCTATCCAAATCATCTAATTTCCCGACCACCCAAATCAACCGATCTCTGAAGTTTGGCGTATCACTGGTCTGAATCCAGGTTGCGGCGGTTTTCTCCTCCTGGGTTTTGAGATATTGAAAATCGATCGAAATCGTCGCCAGTTCGTTCGGGACTTGCAATCGATCGGTTTGCCGCTGTCGCCCATCGCTGTAATAAGCAGCCCACCGAAACTTCTTCCCTTTGTAGCCTGGATTTGCCGCCCCGCCCAGTAAATCCTTCAACTTGTCGGCAACGATCGCGCTCGATTCGTTAGGAATAACCTGAGTTCGATGAGGCTGTGCCTCATCATCAAATCAAGTCTCTGACTGTGCTTGAGTCATAAACATCAATTATTAAAATGAGATATTTCCAAGTCATTATCAATAAGCTTTGATTATTGATAATGACTTGGAAGTAAAACGTCGATCGATAATTACAAATAATTAACAATTAATAAGTTATTAAAAGTTCTGAGGAGCGGTCGGCGAATAAAAGTACAAATAGCATTGCAACCCTTATGTATAATCTCTGATTCTGGTTAAATTAATATATATATTAGAAAACCACACTTAGATGATGGACTTAACCGAACTATTTTGTGAAATAGATGATTTCTGCCAAGATTGGCTGGCAACTTTTTCATCAATATCTTTCCCTGCCAACGGTAATAGCTTACCAAAACGCTGCGGCCTATCACTGAGCGAGGTCATGACTATTTCTATTCATTTCCATCAGTCAAGCTATCGAACATTTAAGGATTATTACCTCAAAAATGTTTGTCAAAACTTAACTGATTATTTTCCAAAGTTGGTTAGTTACAATAGAATGGTGGAGTTGATGCCAAATGTTTTAATAGCTTGCCTTTATTATCTCAACTCTCGTCAAGGTAAGGTGACTGGAATTAGTTTCGTGGATAGCACGGCTATTCCAGTTTGTCACCCAAAAAGAATTAAAAGAAATAAGGTTTTCAAAGAAACTGCCAAGCTGAGTAAGAGTTCTATGGGATGGTACTTTGGATTCAAGCTTCATTTAATTATTAATGATTGCGGAGAGATATTAAGCTGCAAAAATCACACCTGGCAATGTCGATGACCGCACACATTTGCCATCAATGACACAGGGAATATCAGGAAAAATATTTGGAGACAAAGGATATATTAAGAAAGAACTATTTGAAGAATTATTAAATAAAGGATTGCAGCTAATTACGCCACTAAAATCTAATATGAAAAACAAGCTCATCTTGATGGATGACAAAATATCACTTCGGAAACGCTCGCTGATTGAAACGGTAAATGACCAGTTAAAAAATATTTGTTATTTAGTCCATTCTCGCCATCGGAGCTTGCATAATTTCATGCTAAATCTGATTACAGCATTAATTGCTTATACTCATCAACCTAAAAAGCCGAGTTTGAAGCTAGATGAGCCTGCTCAAAACTTCTTTAGTATTGTTCCTATTTAGCCGATTATTTATTTATTAACTTAACTCAATATTTTCAATCATTAATCATCTTAATGATGGGTTTTATCGTGCCAAAATTTACATAAAATTTGCTATTAAGCTGAACATGTTGTCACATCTGAGTTCGATGAGGCTATGCCTCATCGAACTCAGGTGAATAATACTGTAACTATCCCGTTCTCGCGCCCATTCCTGACCTGCCGAGCTTTGGAGCTTATAGCCCGTCTTCTCTGAATAAGACAATAGATTCAGCTCTCGCAGTTGCTCCAACGCCTGGGAAATCCGCCCCTCTTGATTGCCCTGTCCCAACCGCTCGTAGAGACATTGACTCACCAGTGCCACCGTTGTCGGCTCTTGTTCTTGAATTAGCTCCAGCAACGAGACAATCTTCGCCACCCGCGCCAAGAGCGCATCCTGCAATACTTCATCCTGACCAAATATCCGCGTCAGGGTGGTTTGCATATCATTGTCCAGCGATGACTGCTGTACCTCGAAAATGTCTTCGAGGGTAATCAAATTTCCCAAAGGTCTTGCGCCTAGCTTTCGCTCGCGAAACAGGTCGCCTAAAAGCTGCAACAGCCCGCGAATCGCATGATCGTCACCCTTGGCTCGACTCGATCGTAAGCGTAAATTCGACGTAATTTGCATCAGCAGATCGACATATCCTGGCAGCATGGGATAGACTTCCACGAAATCTTCTTCGGAAATCGTCTGACACTGATATCCATACAGCTTGAGATCGCTCCGATACTGCTGAAATATCTCCCTCAGTGCCCCTTCTTGCGTCGGCAATTTCTTGAGTAAGCGTTTATGCACCACATCCCGAATATTCGTCGGTGCCAAATGCACCCGCAACTTAGGCGGGAATCGATCCTTGAGCTTACCGATACTGCTTTCGTCGTCGCTATCCTCTAACTTCTGCTGACCCGTTGCCAACAGCCAAACTTGCCCCTTGAGCTTCTGCCCCAAAGCCGAGACAAAAGACTGAAGCTTCAACATCCGCGTGTTGTTTTGATAGATGTATTGACTGACTTCATCGACTACCACAAACAACGTTTTACCCGCAGCCCGCAACCGCAGCATTTCGGAGATCGCTTTAATCGTTTCATCGACCGAAGATCCTTCACCCGTATTCGCCCCCGCACGGCTCTCAAACCAACTCAACGGATCGGTATACCGACTCGGATTCATCGCGTGCATCACCTGAGAAAATTCTTCCTCAGCCATCCGACTATCTTTCGCTTCAGCCCAAGCCCGACCGAGCAGCCGCTGGGCACTCGCTTCAAACTCCGGCCACAGACCTTCAAGTTCGAGGTTTAACTCGTAATCTGCCACATAATTACTGGTACTGCAATAGCCCAGCCGTTTCTGGATTTCCCGCTTCACGGCTGCATGAATCTGTTCGTCATCCCGTGCCACCGCTCCAATATCAAAGATGACGGCGATCGGTTGTACCAGACTCCGAACCTTCGTCCAAGCCGCCCTAAATTCATTGGATTTAGGCGATTCATCCCGTTTAAGAAAAACTTCAGCGATCTCCTGTCCATCGGGCAAAATTAAGCCATCTAGAGCTAATCCCAACAGTTTGGCAAAGCTAGATTTCCCCGAACCGTAAAATCCAGAAATCCATGAGGCGGGTAATTCTACCCCGCCAGTTTTTTGCAGTTCCTCGGCTAGACTGCTCAACAATTTGACAAACTGCTCGTGAATTCCAATCTTGGAGCGGGGATCGTTTTCAGGATATCCACCCGTGACTATGTACTCGGAAACTTCCGCCGCTACCTTGGCCGGATCTTGCTCATGGAAGTAAATGACTGGAGCGATATCGCGCGTCACATCATTGGCAAATACATCCTTAATCTGCATCGAAGTTCTCCATCATGAATAAATGCGCGGGCGATAATCACGGTCAGCCGACAACTCACCCATAAACGACAGTGCATTTAAGTCTTGACGCTTGCCAGGATAGAGTAAAACCACAGGCAAATTCCGCATTTTCCCATCGATCAGCTTGAGCAATGCTGAAGATCGAAAAAAGGGATAAAGTGCCCCTGTCCGTGCCAATAAAACCAGGGTGCGGTTTACCACCAAGGGATTCTCAGTGGCAAACTCATCGATTAAATTTACAACATCTTTAGCAATCCCATCCACGCCATCAATGTAGTGCGACAGTTTATCTTTGAGATGATTCAACGCTCGATCGGGATCGCGCTCATAGAGACGGTGTTCCATCCGGATCGTGCTCTCGATTAATTTAGGATCTTCAGCCTTAATCCGATTTAATAGCAGTTGATGTAGCGAAATCGATCGGACATTCCAACCACCGCCTTTCAAATCGTCGCTCAAATTCCGAATTAATCGGCGCAGCTTAAATTCTTCGGTTGGATCGTAGACTAAAATGGCAAACCGATAATTTCGCATCGTGCTAATTTTCGGGCCGCTAGCTTCGAGCAAATCGCTCCGGAGAGCCGCAATCGATCGATCTAGTGAAACATCTGTAAATAGTGTACCCGTCATCCGCCGTTCTCACCCCACCCTTCCAAAACCCCCGCCGCCCAAGCCTGGAGATCTGGATACTGCCAGCCAAAATCGTAGAGATCGCTCATCCGCGCAAATGCAAATCCAGGCAACTGTCTCACCCGCTGTTCTAAAGTCACATCGCTCAATCCCACCGAACGCAGATAGGGATTGTCGATCGGCGAACCTGAATAGGACAGATGCCGGAGCAGATACAGCCAATAACCTAATGCCTCATCGCTCACTTTGGGATAAGTAATCGTCCGACTACCCACCCCCACAGAACACAATCCTGCCGACGTTGATGAAGTGAGTAGACTCGAAGCCAGCCGCTGAAGTGTGACCGTTGCCCAATCCAGCTTAAATTCCTGCGCTAGCCACCGCGTGACGATATCGCGATCGATCGCCAATACACCCTGCGATCGTCGCTGCTCGAAAAACTCCCCTGTAAACTTTCGGTAGGTCGGATCGCTCAATTGCAGGTGCCAATGGCAGATGTTTTGACGAGCGATCGGATCTCTGGGCTGCCAACCGATTAACACCGCTAATGCGTCTGGATATGTATCGTAGCGATAAGACAACTCACCCAGCAATAGCTGCACGCGAGCGATACTTTTGCTCCCAAACCATCGCTGTGCAAACGCGACTTCAGTGCGTTGCTCCTTGGGGAGATCCAGCCGCAGATACTCCCAGTAGGCGCGACTTTCCTCTACAAGTAATGATGCCCGCAACTGTCGCGAATGAAACCCAATGACCTCCTGGCCATAAGTCTTAGCATCTGGTGTAGCCATAGAATCGAACCGCTCTTTTGCTACAAGTGTTGCCATTAAAGTCAATGCTCCCCAATTCGATACATCGGCATTGGATAATTATCCGCTAATGGCAGCAGTGCTGCCGCTAATTTTTTCGCCTTAATGTCCAGATCCTCCGTACCATCATCAACCAAAAGCCTACCGCCTGGAACGATCTTAGTCTCGATCCGATCCGAGATGCTTAACAACGCTTCAAATGCCGCTCGATCGAAAGACGCTCCTAGTTCGATCGATAACGGTAAAACCGCCGATGGCATCTGGCTTACAGCATTGCGTTTATGCTCGACTAACCGATCGATCAGTTGCTCGTCAACGTTCGCACCCCAAAAAAATAAAGTTCTCAACGCATCCGGTTTCGCTAATTTGATTCTTTCTCGTCGATCGGTCTGAATTGCCGCCGATCTAACCGCCTCAAGTGCCGCCCACTGGTAAGTTTTAGGCAACAACCGCTTAAATAAGTCGCCGCCGCCTGCGGCATCAACAACGTCTGTCCGCCACCAATCCAACCGCTTCGGCTCACACAAACCTTCCCCAGCCCAAGCGATCGTCATTTGCAGGGCTAAGATGGCATCCAAAGTTGAGGCAGAGATTCGTTCGCTAGTCATTTTAGCCTTATCCATTCGCGGAGTCGATCGATATTAAACTTGCCCTTTACGTGAATCGCCAACGAAACCTTCCACGATCTTTCGGATCTAACCTCCCCTCGCTCGTTCGCAGTTCGGTTAACCCCGATCCCCGCTCCGATCGAAACCCTATCGTATCACCGAAAGACCCTTCTCCCGATCGATTCTTTATCTGTACTGATTTATATTGGGAGTTAAACCAAGCAACTATCTCGCGACAGCCACTTAGTTTAACTGTGCGTTTACCCCTCAATAAAAGTTTTAGCTTATTTATTTAGTTCCACGTAATTACGTGGAACTAAACATTGGCTTTAAATCCTTACTCAGTAAGAATTATAGTCTTAGCATATCCGATCGAGTGCTGGCTACTCTTGAAAGAGAATTTCGGTGAAAGTGTTGTTTGTCAATAGTTTTAGCTCATTTAAACAGTTCCACGTAATTACGTGGAACTAAATCAGCAGATAAACTACCAGCATCTTCAGGAAATACTAGCGATAGTTGGCACCAGTCAAAAGTCAGTCAAAAGTCAAAGAAAGAATTAATCGCCAGAAACCTGTATTCAGAAGCAATTTCAGGTTATTTGGATAGTTCCACGTAATTACGTGGAACTGAAGATACCTTGACCGATCCACCAGCACAATCTACAATAGGCGGAAAGCGGAAAATCACGTTGAAAGGCTTGATTTTTTTTAGCGATCTTCCATAATCTTGGGATCGAGCACGATCGCCCGCTCGTAGTCGTTCGCGGCTCCCAGCAGGTCATTTAAAAAATCCCGCTTGAGCAGACTCCGCACGAAATAAGCAGATGCCAGATGAGGATCGAGATCGATGGCTCGGTCATAATCAGCCAACGCCCCGACAGGATCGCCAAGTTCCCGATGCTTGAGCGTACCGCGATTATAATACGCCTCGGACAAGTTGGGATCGAGTGAGATCGCCCGATCGTAATCGGCTAAGGCACCAGCAATATCCATCAGTTTGACATTTTTTAGCAGTCCGCGACAGTTATATGCAGCCGCAAAATTCGGGTCGATCTCGATCGCCAGATCGAAATCCGTCAAAGCATACTCGATATCCCCAAGTTCGGCATATTTAATCAACCCACGAGTGTTATACACCGAGGCATCGCGGGGGTTAAGGACGATCGACAGATTGAGATCGGCTAGGGCACCTGGAATATCGCCTAACTGCTGGTACTTCAGTAACCCACGATTGGCATAGGCGATCGCATAATCGGGGTCGCAGCGCACGGCTGAGTCAAAATCGACCAGCGCACCCTGAATATCTCGCAATTTTGCATACCTAAACGAGCCGCGATAGTTATAGGCTCTGGCATAGCCAGGAGCTTGGCGCACGGCTCGATCGTAAGCCGCTAAAGCACCTCGATCGTTCCCGATTTGAGATTGTCGATTACCGATCGAAATATAGTTATCGGCGGTGATGATGAGATCGCCATGTTTGGGTAATTTATCTGACATCGACAGTTGGGGTATCGTAGAAACTTCATTTTGAACCCTCCCCCTTTTTCAAAAGGGGGATTCCGACAGTCAGTTACACAGCTTTTCGGTCGGAGCATAGCTCACCTATCTGGCTGTGGCGTTTATCGTGGTTAGCGAATTGCTCCAAGGGTGGATGACCCAGCCTACTTTTGTCAAAGACTACTCGTTCGCAATTTATTTTAGATCGTTGCCATGCCGCTAACAAGACTGGTTCCAGCCTCAAATACTCTGTTTGAGCATCTCGCAATGTCAACTCGTCGTCATCAACATATCTAGCTAGGTACGCGCTAAACAAATCTCGCTGCATTACAATCCCAGTTTGGTCATAATGCACTCTTTCAGAAAGAGATTTCTTAACCCTTTCTCCAGTTAAATGAGTTTGGGATAAAGCTGTTTTCCTAGTAGAAAATTTAGTAAATGAACCGCCAGCACTTTCAGCCTTGCGCTTCAACTCAGATTGAAACAACCCTGGAGATTTAGCTGAAATAGCTTTACCATAACGCTTTTGCCATCCTTTTATGGACACGTTTTCAGCATTTATGTTATTACCATTTCGCAAAATATCATTAGCGATCTCTCTATTTTTCGACTTGACATAAGCCGCTCTACGCCGCTCTAGCTCTCTCTTTTTTACTGCTAATCGTTGATAGTTTTTAGTCTTATTCCACGATCTCACACCCTTCTTATTCTTGCCTTTTTTAATTACAACTTTTCGACCTCTTTTGGCTGGGAAATCAGACTCATAATTATCTGGGTTGGCAAGACGCTGAGAGCGTTGCATGGCTTGTTGAATCTTTGATACCTGCTTTTTAATCACAGGCACCTTATCAGCAAAAGGCAATAATCCAGCATTATTATCGGCAACATAAGCAACATTGGAGACATTTAGATCGATGCCAATGATACCATTGTTGATGAAGTTTGCAGGTTTTTGATAGGGTAATCCCTCGCAAATTAGTTGTGCAAACCATCTCCGCTTTCCGTTGAGATCTCGTTTGAGAATCCGTACATACTTGATTATTGATGTCAACCCGTGCATTAGCACTAAGTTAGACTCATCTATAATCGGATAAGCACGGAGTTTCCCCCAAACTAATTGGTTTTCACTCCATCTAATCCCCTGTTTATTGCTTTTCCCCTCCATGCTATTAAAGCGATTAGGTACCTTAAACCGCACATTTTTTGCGCGACCAAATAATACCTTTTCACTAGCTTGGAATGCTCTAGTAGCGAGTTTCTGTTGAGTAGCTGAATCTACCTTCTGAGCAATCCATTTAGCTGAGGATGCTGCTTGGGTGGCAAAAGACATTAACTCGAACTCACTATATCGTTGTTGAGTTTTAGCTAGTTGAAAAGCATCATTTCGAGCTTTCCCTTTAGCAATTTTTTTAGCTTGTTCAAAAGCTGGCGAGTTTCTAACCAGATTCACTCGCACCATCGCTTCATTCAGCAAAGCATTATAGAGTTGTCGTCCCGCCTGAAAGCGTGACAATAGCTCTGCATCTTCTTTACTACTGACAACTAATGCTACTTCTGTTATAAATGATGGAGTCTTAGCCCGTGGCATTTAAACATCTTTACAACTCAACTATTTAAGCTTATCGTGATAGTAGATAGATGTCAATCAATCAACCAAAAATAACATTAAAAGATACGTTTCAATATAGACTCAGTGAGCATTCAACAGGATTAGCTACGGTACATTTAGCCTGGATACCAAAGCGAATTAGACCAGTATTGAAGGGTAAGACAAGATTAAGATTAGTTGAAATATTAGAATCGGCAACTAGTGACAAAAGATGGATAATTAAAACTAAAGAATAGACTCAAACCATATATACTTTTCATTTAAATATGATGAGACAACAGCTATACTTGATATCATCAAATCATTTAAAATGACAGAAGTTTTAGGTTGGTAAAAATGGAGTTTCCAGTCTTATTAAAACTTCCATCACTATGAACGAGGAGTTGTTTTTATGGCACCAGTGGTAAAGCTAGTATAGTCTAGCCAAGTTGTGGGACAACGTTGTCCCACAACTTGTCGATCTGCTAAATCGTAGATCGGTGTTTAGCTCTCATCTCAAGTCAAAGATCGATTTAAGTCTACAACTCGAAGAGGATCGACAATCGAGATCGAGTAATTTGACTCAAGGCTTAATCGCAAGTCAAGTGTTTAGATAGGACTTATTTACCCACCCGCTACACGCAAGATGGAACAAACCACTGCTCTCAACCATGCCATCAGCAAGTTAGCCTTAAATCGATCGTTTGCCAACTATCACATTCAAGCAGACGATCCGATTCGCGATGTAACTGGAATGCTCGATCGGATCGAACGAATTAAAGATGCTATTCCCCTAGCGGTGACTCAATCCCTGGATTTGGCAGGGAAGAGATTAGAGACCCAATTCGAGCTAGTGAGCAAACCATTACTAGAGACTCTAGCCATCCAACAAGCCCATATGGGCACCGTTCGACATCAATTAACCTCGCTGGAAAAAAGGTTCATCGATGCCGGACGTGTCGCGGCTCCCGCTCAGATCTGGCATTCTTGGCTGCTATTGGGTTTGGCCTTGACGATCTTGGGATTATTGGGGTACAACACCGTCATTGCCAAGCAGAGTCCCAGTCCGGCTTGGACGCAGACACAGGCGGGTAAATTAGCCAAACAAATAAGCGATCGCAATCCTCAACTAATGAATAATTGTCGGCCATTAACAGCAAAGGAACATCGAGAGTTGGGATCGCAGCATCAAGCGAAGAAAATCTGTTCGATTTTTCTATAAAATCTCAGCCGGATAGCGCATCTCATTTATTAGCTAGCACAGTTATGTTGAGACGATATCGATAAGCCCAGACAAACGTGCCTGTACTATTACAAATCGATCTTTTAGATCTACATGCCACAACCACAGTCTGCTTATCCAAGCTGCAATTCCTCACTAGAGCACGTTCCAATTGAGTCAGATCTAATTTCGCTCCAGATGTCGCGATCGACTCAAACACAGCAAGAAATAGTTGCAGCATATTGTCAGAATTCCACTAAATTTGCGACCGAATATCAAATTAGGATGGCGAGTGTCACTAAAGACTCGATCTATTCTAATTGGTCGATTGAAGCCAAGAATGTCATTCTAGCCCAAGCCAATCATCGCGGAAATTACTGGGTATTCGATGCTGGTCACTGCACCTATCTCGTGCCTGCCAAGCGTAGATATATCGACTCACATGCTTACACGATCGCCAGTTGGATCTTTAGGGGGCATAATTATACCCCCGATTATCTGAATATCGAACTAATCAGACCAGCAATACTCATGCCATTGGAGAGCGATTCCAATCTTCAAATATGGCAACTTCACCAGCAGGGCGAACTAATATTTTCGTAAATTAGCTTTTTACCCCTAAATATAAAAACAACTATTCGCTAGACCCAAAAACCGAGCGCGAGCATCATCATGACTAAATATAATCACCACAAACACAACCCTAAATCTAGCTTACTCGATCGAGTCTATTACTCATGTTCGGTTGAATTCTGGTTATCGATCGTTACCGTCGGTATTGCGGCTGATTGGATCTTCAAGCTCGGAGTTAATTCCTTACTGATTACGCTGGCATGGACGGGTACTCTCGGCACCTATTTAATATTTTCCAACCGGATTGCAGGCGATCTTTGGTACAAATTTCGCAGCATCAAGGCACCTCAACATTTGTTATTACTGGTTGCTGGAATCTCAATCTTAGGCAGCTTATTCCTAATTACCTGCATAACAGATACCGCTCATGCTTTGATACTTACAAATTCAGGCGAGCAGCAAATTAAAGACTTAATATCTGGTAAAGACGTGGGTGTTTCAAATTCTAGTCTAGCTGGCTTTGGAACCATGATCGTTAACTTAATTAAGGTTTCCTTTGGGATTGCATGTGTCTTTGGAATCAAACATGCTTACGACAAATATAGGGAACGGGCAGAAATACAAGAAATCGTTGAAGCTCCAGTAATTCTAATTATTGCTGTTTCGGCGGTCGATGGCATTATGGGTGCAATCTTCAAAACAGCATAATAAATCATGTCCTACGATCGCGAACCAATCAGAGTCAACCGCATTCTCAGCCGCAAGCCAGGGATTGCCGGAATTCCTGCCGATGTATTTATCATCGCTCTGGGCTTGGATTTACTACTGTATCTATTTTTAATCCAGATCTTCAATCTGGGCTGGCAAGTATTCGCCCTAGCTGTTGTCGTCGTCGATGGCACTTGGATCGCCCTCACCCTCAAGGGCGTGTGGCAATTTGTCGGGTTATGGTTCAAACCACCTCGCTACATCCGTGCCAATCTCCCCTACCGTTCGCCCTTACCTCCAGCAGAAGACCCCGATGTTCGCACGTCCTAAACCAGTCAAACAAGTCTGTCGTCCTGGGGAGAAGCCAGAATTACTATTTCCGATCGAGGGAGAATTAGATTTAGTCACCCATATCGATTTCGATTGCAATGGGCGACAATTTGGCGCGTATTTACTTCAGATTACCGAGCGCAAGTATCGACTGGTATTTGGGTTTCAATGCGATGGCATTCACCCGAATCTACCGTGGGGTAGGATCGATCCGATTTATAACAGGCTATCTGCTGGGTTTAAGGATTTGCCGGAGGGAGAGGTGTTAACGATCCACATGAAATCGTTTGTCGATAACACCGCCCGAATGCAGGAGTTATCCAAAACAGTGGAAAACTGTCAGTCAGATGTCTTGAAATACATCATCATGACCGAACAAAAACGGTTGCAAACTCTGACAGACAAGGGAATGCGAAAACCCAAATCGCTGACCTTATTTGCGACGTTTACCTTCGACCCCGAAGCCGATGTCAAAGATGACCAGATCGAAGCTTTTGGTAAGGGTCTTTATAAAATGTTCGCTAAGTTTTCAGGGGCAGAAAAGATCGCTCAGTCTCGCGAATTTACAGAGTTCTTAGTCGCTGGTGTCAATACGTTCTATTTATGGGAACAGATCCTCACTAATAAGATGGGGCTGGGGGTTAGAGCTTTAAGTACCCAAGAGTTGTGGCAGGATTTATGGGCGAGAGTTAATTCCACACCCGCGCCGCCCGTACCCCAACGGATATTTTTCAATGGTAAAACAGCCACCGAGAATATCTATCGTCCCCTCCATCCCCTATCGATTTTAATCGACGAAGAATCTAGCTTACCGACGGCAGATTATCGCTGGGTGAAAGTCAAAAATAAGTTCGTCGGCGTGATGTCGATGTTAGACCAACCAGATGAATGGAGTGACAAATTAGATGCACTCACTTACCTGTGGAATAAGTTAGGGGAAGATAGCGTTTACGATATCGAACACATCGCTCAGATCGCTAAAGTTAGTCAAAGTATCAGTCGCAAAAAGCTCAAAGATCTGACCGATGAAGAGGTGTACAAAGCAGAAAAGGCAGCGGCTGAAGGCGATATTAACGTTGCGGCGAACCTCAATGCCCTAGAAGCGATCGAGGCTCAAGAAATCCTCCATAAAGGCGGTGTCGAACTATCGATGTCATCGACGTTCCTCGTCCATCGCAATACGGTAGAGGAGTTAGATCGGGCTTGCGATTACCTCAAGTCTCTATTCCTCTACCCCGCCCATTTACACCGCGAGTATACCTACACTTGGTGGACGTGGTTGCAAACGTTCCCTGTGGCTTGGGATATGGCACTATCTCGCCCTTTTAGTCGCGAGAGCAAGGTGTTTACCAATTATGTGGCGGGGACTGTCTCGCTGGCTTTGATTAATACTTACGACAAAGGTGGATTTGAGTTAATCTCCAACGATGGTGGCGTACCGCTGTACATCGACATTATTAATAACCACCATCATATTCTGTGGATTGCCACTACCAGAGCGAGTAAATCTGTCTCCACTACGGGGATGCTCAACGGCGCATTGGCGAATAATTTGCCCGTGACGATTATCGACTGTCCGCCCACAAAAGAAGCCTCTACTTTCCGCGATTACGCGCGGCTATTGGGTGGAGCGTTCTTCGATGTGGGTTCGGAATGTAGCAATATTTTTGAGGTATCCGATCTCTCATACCTATCGCCGGAAGATCGGGAAGATCGGCGCAAGGATTCCCAAGAAACCCTGTTAGAAATCCTCCAAATGCTGGTGACTGGTTCTAATCCCGATACGTTCGAGCCAATGTTTCGGGATTTAATTAGATCCTTACTCACATTAGTTCTGTCCAAATTCTTCGCCGCTCGTGAAATCCAATCGCGGTATATTGCAGCGATTAAGGGAGGCGTTGGTAGTGACGCATGGCAAAAGTACCCAGTGTTAGAAGACTTCATCGGTTTCTGCTCGCCGGAACGAGTCAATATTACCGAACCAGAACAACTCAAAGCTTTAAGTTATATCGTCACCAAACTGCGATCGTGGACGCAGAGCCGAACGGGACAGGCTTTTTGTCGCCCATCTACTTTCAAAACTGACTCCCAGTTATTCGTGATGGCAATTCGAGGAGTAGCCAACGCGGAGGATATGGCAATACTCGCGACGGTTGCTTATGCAACAGCGATCCGCCGCGCTTACAGCAATCCTAAATCGGTACTATTTTTGGATGAAGCTGCTGCCCTACTCAAATTCCCTGCCCTAGCATTGATGATCGGTCGGTTGTTAGCAATTGCTGCCAAAGCGGGGATCAGAGTAATGCTAGCCGCACAAGAAGTTCACTCAATTAAAACCTGCGCTGGCGGCGAACAGATCCTGGCTAACTGCGATATCAAATTAGTCGGACGCATCCAACCGGAATCGGTAGATGCGATCTCCGAAGTTATGAAGATTCCGCTGGAGCTACTCGCGCCCAATCTCACCGAAGCATACGTTCCCAATCGCGGTTGGGGTTACTCCAACTGGTTGATGTTAGATGGACGGAGTTATACCTGGGCGAGAATCTACGCTAGCTCCGGTACCTTAGCCGCTGTTGTCAATAACGTCCATGAAGTCGAACGCCGTCAAGCCCTGCTGGAGCAAGCCGAGCATCCAATTATCGGATTGGCTCGGTACGCTTCTGAATTACTACCTGCATAATTCGCAAAACATCAATGAAAAAACGACTACTTTCAATCGTTATGTCCGCGCTAACCCTGCTGGGCAACATTCGATCGCCGCTAGGCGACGCGCAAGCTTCGGCAGCGGCAACGGGTAGCGTTACAACTACCACTACTCAAACCGTTGAGATCGATGGCATTAAAGTTCCCATCCCACCTCAAAACACGACCACCGTTGTAAATGGGACAACCGTACCAAATCCAACCACAGTCACACCCGCAGTCACCGCACCGACAGCAACCACAAAACCAGCAGCCAATGGCATCATCCCACCAGACATCGGCAAGACAGTAGGAACTACGGCGCAAGGGATGGTGACTACAACAGTTACCAATGCCGGAACTGGCGCGATTCAATCGGGCGAACGATCGCTTACCACCACAGCAACCCAACAGACAGCAGAAATTAGTAACACCTTAAATAAGATCCCATTTGTCGGTGGGATCGCTAACGGACTAATGAAAGAAAAAATCGCTGCTGGTATCGGCGATTTAAGTAAAATCGCCAATACTAAATTTATGGAGATGATGAACGATCCCAACAACCCATTAGGCGGAATTGGGAAAACGATCGCGGGTTTCTTCGGTGGTGGGGGTGGGGGTAATCCCAATAATGCCAGTTCTCAAGCTACGGCTCAAACTACCGCGATCGAGGCTACAACCGATAGTTACGGCAAAGGCGCGACTCAAGCAGCCACCATTTTGTCAAAGCAAGCCAATCCCAATATCGGCAGCATCAATACCACCCTCGCCAGCACCACACCAGCTAGCGATATTGCGAGTACTGTCACCAATACCCAGGCCCAGCAGGATGTAGCCAAAATTGCCCTCAACACCAATCCTGCCAACGGATCGCTAACTCAATTAGATGCGATCTCCACCACATCGAGTAAGGTAATTGCCGAGAGTGCTAACGGTGTCTCCGGTCAAGCAGCCCTCAGAAGCCGAGTCTTGGGATCTGGGTTAAATGCGGCGGGGATGCAATATCAAGCGGCGCAAACCTACGATAACTCGCTCGACCAATTGAATGCCATCAGCCAACAGCTCGGACAACACGGTGCGATTAGTGCCGAAAGCGTCCGCATTGCCGCCGAGCAAAGAACCTTGAGTGCCGCACAACTGGCTCAAGCATCAACCGATGCAGCAGCACGAATTCGCCGCCAAGAAACTGAGGATCGCGCCAGCAAGCGATTGACCGATGAAGTCCAAAACACTAACTCCATCATCCAAGGGATGGTGGGCGCAGTTAAGTCGAAGAAGTAAGGGGTAGAGGAATTGGGGGAAAGGGTAAAGGGGAAAGGAACGCACTCACCCATTTCCCTTTACCCGTTTTTCCCTCACACCACCAACAGCACACAGACATCGATCGAGATCCGAGTCAAAAGTCGATCCCCTTTCCCCTTTCCCCTTCCCTAACACCCATGCCAGATATCTTACTAGACCCACACTTATTAGCCGCCGCCAACTTCAGCCAAGCAGCGGCTACTGGTTCGGCACTGGCCACCAACTTCGCCAAGGAATTCTGGTCGAATGTTTTTCAAATGGGCATCTTCGGACGAGTCGCACAGGTATCTTTGACGATCGCGGGCATCGGCGTAATTTATCGCGGTTATTATTTTCTACTAGAAATTAAAGCTAAAACTTTAGATACCGAAAAAGTCGTCGGTTTTCTGATGGTCTTGATTCTGGTACTACTGATGCTATGGAATAGCGGACAGTTAGCCATGTATACGGTAATGGGAATGCGAAATTTTACTAACTCGATCTCCGATACGATTATGCAGGGAATTTCCTTCGATTTTGAGAAATTACAAGCAACTAGAAGTCTCAATGGCACAAATCTCGCCCAATCCTATTTTGTTAAATTTGAAGACGAGTTAAAAAAATGCGCTCCCGCAGCCCAAACAGCCTGTTTTCAACAAGCACTAGATAATTTAAAACAAAGTGTAGCTACCAATCCCGAACAAGATCCGGTAGTTAATGCCAAAATAGCCGAGATTCAAACAGATCTCAATCGGGCAGCGGGGGTACAGCCAAACAGTACTTCAGCCACTTCGGGGTCGAATAGCACAACAGCAGCGGCTGGTGCGTCAGATGGGACGATCGATGAGAAGGCTAAATGGGATATTATCGGCAAGGTCGGGGACTCGATTAAGTCGATGGGTAGTGCCATTTCTAATGCGTTTGAAAATTTAATTCAGCTCGTATTTACCTGCTTGGCGATCGCCTTTTATATCGCCTTAGAACTGACTTTATTAGTATTTGGCTTCACCTTCCCAATTAATATCGCCCTATCGTTATTCGACCCCGCACCGATTAAAAATTGGTTTGGTAATTTTTGGTTGTTAGTCAATGCCAAACTATGTTTTGCAATTATCGTCGGTATTATTGTCTATTTGAATCTCTGGGCGCAGAGCCAGACGGGACTGGCAAGTTTAGGGATTTTTACGATCGGTATTTTAATGGCAATTTACGCTCCCTTCCTCACCTTCTACTATTGTCAAGGTTCTGCTCTGGCTCTAGCTGGGGCAATGAACTCACTTACCAGCGCACCAGCGCGGGGAGCGGCAAGAGGAGCTGGTAGGGTAGGGGGTAGAGCTGCTGGTAAATTGGGAAGTGGCTTGATGCGTGGAGTGGGGATGGGGATGGGTAAGATGGGCAGAGCGCAGGGACGGAAAATTGCGGCAATGGGTCGGAAGAAATAGTCGATCGATGTCTGAAGATCGGCATAAAGATCGGCACATTTTAGCAATTAAAAATGCTACAATTAGTATGTAGAAACAGTTTTAGGCTCTAAAAAGATCGGCACTATTATGGAATCTCTCGCCCTCATCGAACCATTATTACCTGGGTTGAGGAATCGAGTATCGACCGATCTGGCTACGCAACTGTGGGCGGAGAGTAGTGCGCTCAATAGTAATTTACAGGTGGCGACGATTTTGGGGATTGGCGATTTAGTTCGCACGATGAATTGCTACTACAGCAACCTCATCGAAGGACATCGCACCCACCCCATCGATATCGAACGCGCCCTCGCTCAGGACTTTTCGATCGATCCCCAACAACGAGAATTACAGTTAGAAGCTAAAGCGCATATTGAAGTGCAACGGGAGATCGATCTGGGCAATGCGCCAGAATCGGTTGTGAGCGGGGAGTACCTGAAGTGGATTCACCGTGAATTCTGTACTCGACTACCCCCTGAGATGTTGGTGCTGACTAATGCTGAAGGTAGCAGACAAATTCAGATCGTGCCTGGGGAGTGGCGCACGGGTGATGTAATTGTCGGGCGACACATTCCCATTTCCGCCCCAGCCATTGACAGCTTTATTAACCGCTTTGCAACTGGTTATCGACTGGAGAGATTGTCGCAGATCGATCGAGTAATTGCTGTTGCTGCGGCGCATCATCGCTTGGTATGGATTCATCCCTTCTACGATGGGAATGGGCGGGTGGCGCGATTATTTTCCCATGCGATGTTTCGGGAAATCGGCATCGGTACCAGTTTATGGTCGATTTCACGCGGATTAGCGCGATCGAAAGATCGATATCGCGCTGTTTTGGCTAACGCCGATTTACCCAGATGGAACGATCTCGATGGCAGAGGAAATCTGACAGCTAAGGGATTGCAAGCCTTTTGTGAGTTCTTTTTGAATACTTGTATCGACCAAGTGCAGTTCATGCGATCGTGCCTCGATCCACAGCAACTACTCACCAGAATTGAGGTGTATCTGGGGGAAGAAATTGTCGCTAAACGCTTGCTCCCTGGCTCCGATCGGGTGGTTGCAGCGGTGTTTCGATCGGGAGAGTTAGATCGAGGGCGAGCGGCGGCGGCGAGTGGCTACCAGGAGCGGCAAGGGCGTAAGGTGTTACAGCAGTTGTTGGCGGCTGGCTTGTTGGTTTCCGATACGCCTAAAGGTGCGGTGAGGGTAGGTTTTCCATCTACTTTACTAGAGCGATATTTTCCGCGATTGTTCTTGGGGTGATCCGCCACAGACTGGAACATTGCAGCAATGGGTAGGAAGAAATAGTCGATCGATAATCATTATGTATCGACAGTTTTAACCTCTAATCAAACAACACTAAGCCACAGTCATTTCCATTGCTCCTTGTCATTGTCGATCTCCCAACCTTCGCCATCTAGAACGGAGAATTCCGTCAGTTCTGGATCGGTTAAGAAATCATTTGCGGTTGACGCAATCGTCGCTTTGAGGTGTTGATGCCGTTCTTTGACAGGGAGATTGGCAAGTTGTTGGAGGGATAGAACCGAGCCTGTGGTTGCTTGGGTAAATTTCTGGCGGAGGAACTCAGTGAAGTTTACAACTTCTTGCTGTTGGGTGGGGGATAGTTGTCTTAAATTATTGATGACGATCTGCTCGTAGTCGATGCTCGTTTGCATGGTTAATTCTCCATTCTCTGTTACTAATTTAATTCATATTCTCCTCGTTCTACAATTCACCCCAGTACTACCAACTCTCGCAACGACCGAGTGAAGTTGTGAGTGAGAAATACTTGAAATGGGTTCACCGCGAATTCTGTACTCGACTTCCCCCTGAGATAGTAATGCCCAAGGTAGCAAGCCAATTCAGAGCGTACCAAGGGAGTGGCGCACTGGAGATGTTATCGTCAGGCGACATATTTCCATTTCCGCACCAGCGATCGATAGCTTTATTAACCGCTTTGCCACTGGTTATCGATTGGAACGATTGTCGCAGGTCGTTGTAGCCTACCGGAGGTAATTGAATAATTGCTGTTACTGCGGCGCATCATCGCTCGATCATCGCAAAGTTATTTAGGAATAAATTGTGCTTTGTAACTCGATTTACATGATTATGGGCATCTCATTTTCTTACCTGGATAAAGTCTATTAGAATTGCTCGTCTTCTGGATATATTCTAAATCTTGAAGGCGATTGCATAGATTTGAGATTGTCACGCCTAGTTCGTCAGCGATCGCTTTTAAATGTTGCCAATTAGTTAAATTACGTCCTTGCCGCACTTCTTCGAGTTGGTTTACTGGCATCAACAAACAACTAGCAAAGTACTGTGCTTGCCATTCTCGCCATTCTTCTGGGGTCTTTTCATGCCTAACTTTAATTATTTGTTCGTCCAGATTCCTACACAAAAATACCCGTTCTCGATCGCTTTCGGTAGCTGGAATATCCACATTATCTGAATCGACATGTAGCAACCAATAACCGATCTCATGAGCTAAGGTAGATTGATAAAATCCACTACTATCCACGATCAAAGGAAAGGCTTCGTTGAGATAGATTTCTTTGGTATCTGGATAAATTTTTGCCGCAACTACACCATCTCGAACCGGATCGAATCGCTCCCATTGAATGTCTAGCTGCAAAAAATCAGCGGCACGATCGGCTACCTGCGGCCATTTAGGTGGTATGGCGGAAGCTTCGATTTGGGCGAGCAGTCGATCGGCTGTCGCGGTAATTTCTTGCTTACCGATATATCCCAACGGCTTAATGATGGTCATCCTCACTCTCCAATAATTGGCGCATCGCTGCTGGATCTTGCATTTTCCGCAGCAGTACGGGCATTTTATCTTGATATGTTTTAGCTAATTGTTGAATTACCTTCGAGTCCTCTGGGGTAATTCGTCCAGCTAAATAACTAAGATTAGCTAGATCCATCTCTAAATCTAGATGCTCGATCAACGATCGAATCACCTCATCTTTAGGCGGATAGTCGGCACGGTCGTTTTCTAATTTCGAGAGATAGGTATAATCGACTCCCACTTTGGCCGCTAGATCTCTCTGGCTATAACCCTTGCTCCGCCGAGCATCCTTAATACACTTGCCAAATGTCTGACTCACTTTTTTTAAAAATTGCATATTCTTGGTGGAACCATGCGGAGGTTTCCTCCGCATGGTTGCATCCGCTTTTTTATGATAATCGATGTTGACTTGAAAAATCAACATGTGATATTCTCTACAAAAGTGGTTGACTTGAGAAATCAACCATCTACCACACTAGATACGGACAAATCGATCGATGAGTGCCAGATCGGATTTTAGATTCGAGTGATTGGATCGATCGCACTGTCAGATTTGATGCCTAACTCAATTACCGCCGTCAGCGAGCATGGTCAGTCCAACTAAATATCATCCGTCGTTTAGCTACAAAATTTGGGCTGATTCAGAGCCAGCCTTCGGACGAGAAGCCTTTCATTGTCCGATGCGGCGGGGCTTTAAGCGAGCGAGAAAGAAAGAGCCAATAATTCGCGCGTTATTGGAGCGAGATAGTCCAGCACAAGCAATCGGACATCTTGCCCAGCAAGGAGTGTATGAATTTCACGCAGATCCGCAATTGCTAGATCGATCGGATGGAGTCAAGCTAATCATCGATCTGCTCGATTTAGAACGGTACGAAGTGGAAGTTGTGGCAACGGTCGCCCAAATATTGGAGCGATATCATGCCCAACCGCTCCTCAAAGGTAAGAAAATTCTCAAACTGGAAAAAGGCGATGAGGGGATACCAGAACCATTAGTCCTGAAATTACAACGCCAGGAGTTTAACTTTTATGCAGCAATGGATTGTATTTATGTCGAACCAGATGGAACATTGCACATCCTCGATTTCAAAACCGGAAAGTCTAACTTCGATAAACGACAGGCACTTACATACTTACTAGCTGCCAAATATTTATACCCAGAACAGTCGGTTGTGGCATCTTTTTATAATTTAGAGTCCCAACAACAATCGAGCATTATCAGGGCAACTCCAGCCCAGCTTCAAGGAATGGAAATATGCGTGGTGAAGGTTGCCAAACAACTAGCAGCAGATTTAAATTCTTACCGTAACAATCGCTCGGCATTCAATTTAGTTTTCCCGCCCAATCCTGGTTCTCAATGCCAACATTGCCCCTTTTCCCCAGTTTGTGAATATACAGAATATCGAGAACGAGATGGCATCTACCCCGCATAATCCCCAAAGCGATCGAAATTTCTTAGCTGAAGTTTCGCTCCTCAAATATCAAGCTCAAACCCTGAAATTTACCAGCTATCGCTTACCACCCAATCTCGATCTGCAAATCGGTAAAAAACTCAGTTATCGTTTAGCACGTCACTTTCCTGGGGTAGTAGTCATTTGGCATGAGGAAATATTTCACGTCCTCGCTCGTCTCGATGGCAATATACCGAGTTTAGATGACTGGAATATTGCCTTGCAAGCTGCCAGACAAGAACTAGGCACAGACAGCAGTTGTGGCAAGTTACAACAAATTAAAAATTCACAGCCAACAGCAGCAATTATTGCACTATTAGCTAGAGAAATCTTGCGTGTCGAACCACCATTTATCCCTAAGAAAATACCTAGCGATCGCAAAGTTAAAATCGTTCGACGGGCTATTGTCGATCGTGAGATATTTAGATACCAAGATCTCGAATACCCAGCTTTGAGTCTTACCAGTCATAGCCCGATTACCTCCAGCGATAATTTGGCTGATTTTATTAAAAAACACCCCTACCGTCAAAATTTAGAAAAATTGTTGATTAATCTACAAGTTGAAACTGTAGATAACAACAGTAAAGCTACCATCGTGGCGATTGTCGGTACCATGTCTGAATATCGAGAACAGTTAATTGCTAAAGTCAGGGGAGGAGCTAGTCGGCAAGCGATTGAAAAAGCTCCAGATGATGAACCAGTTGTAGCTGTAGAGTTTAGCAGTAGCAAGGACAAATATTACTATGCTTTAGCTGCGTTATGTCCTCTCATTACATCAAAAACAGCAGAACAGCTAGAGTTAGATTGGGGCAAATTGACTAAAGCTACTAAAATCGACTATCGAGAACGGCAAGAATTATTAACCGAATACAAAGACAAAGCAATTAAAGCTTTAATGCCGTATGGAATTCAACTCAATAAATCTTCTATCAACCATGAAAGCTTCTTTTGGAAACCAATAAACCCAATCGAGGACACAGAGCTGCTATTTGGAAAAGGCAAGATTTATCCCTATAAAGATATTATTAAAGGATTGACAGCAGGAGGAATATATCGTCGTTCTCAAAGAATTTCATCCGATCTACCGATATCGATCGCCACAATCGATTTAATTCAGTCGAACTCATCCAGCGACAGATTTATGTCAGAAGTCGAGCAGCAATTAAAAAAATTCTGGTGTAAATTTATCAGAATTGATGCCGATCGCTCGAACAAAATCTCAATCGAGAATCTCGATAGTCCCAAGGGACGTGCGGAGCTTGACGAACGACTAGAAGACTTATTAATACCAACTCCAGATCTCGTATTTATATTTTTGCCTCAAAGCGATCGAGATCGCGACGATGAGGATGGTGGTAGTTTATATTATCGCATTTATGAAAAATTACTCAACAGAGGTATTGCGACTCAATTTATCTATGAAAAAAGTCTCCGAAATGTAGAACCCAAACATATTTTAAATCAGGTGATGCCAGGAGTTTTAGCCAAACTAGGGCACAGCCCCTTTGTCTTAGCCGAACCCATGGAAATCGCCGATGTGTTTATCGGGTTAGATGTATCGAGAAAAACCAAGCTCAAATTGTCAGGAACGACGAGTGCTTGTGCGGGGGTTTGTTTCTATGGCAAGCAGGGGGAATTCCTCCGCGCTAAATCTGAAGATGGCATTATTGAAGGCGAAGAAATTCCCCGCCGTTTTCTAGAAAAATTATTGCCTGCCTCAGACATCAAAGGTAAAACAGTGGCAATCTATCGAGATGGGAGATTTTGCGGCAATGAGGCGCAATATTTAGCCGATTGGGCAGCAGCAATTGGGGCAAAATTTATCCTGATTGAATGTTGCAAATCGGGTTGTCCGCGACTGTATAACCTGGCAAATGGACGACTCCAAGCTCCAGATCGCGGTGTCGCACTCAAGTTATCCAATCGAGAAGCGATTCTAGTCACCACAAAAGTCGAACTGAAAGTCGGCGTACCCAGACCGATTCGCTTGAACATTCGTCCCGAAGGTCATCAGGTAGCCATCGAGGAGGTTTTGGAGACAACATTGAAGTTGACATTGTTACATTATGGAGCTTTAAAACCGCCCAAATTACCAGTAATGCTAAATGGAGCACATCGATTAGCCAAATTGCGATTGCGAGGCATCTATCTAGTTGAGATGTTCCGTCAATTTTGGCTGTGATTTGAGATTTGGTTGACAGCACCAACAAATGTTGCTGGTAGTCACCGGAAACGATCGCCTGTTCGATCGACACAAACGGGAAATTTCTCAGCATTTTCAGCAATTAGTCCACTTCAATAGTACTTAAATACTATTGTTTTGTTATCATCAATAAATAATCCACAATTTTAAGGGTCATGTCCACTAAAAATTTGTCAGAATTTGAGATTACCCAAGCGATCGCTGCCATGATTCCACTGGGAGATTCGGACTTAGATGTTTATATGCTGGCGAATGGAGACAAGCGGTTGGGGATTGAAGGGGCTGGACTCGCGCTAGGTTATACAGCACGTTGGTTTTACGATCGCACGAGTCGGAAATCGAAATGGCTAGCAGGATTGAATAATCGGGGTTTTAGGGGCACACAACAAAGTCTCCAAATAGTTTGGCAAGACAAACCAGACTCCCTGATTGCCAGGGCAATCGAGTTGAGAGACTTTATCAAACTGATAACTCATGAAGCGATTGTCAGTAAAAATCTTAAAGCAATTAATCTACTTGCCTCATTTGCGGAAATTGGTTTAGAGAGAGTAGTGGAAGATGCTTTTGCTGGCCGCTCTGTAGACTTTCTAGCGGAAAAACTAGTTCATTACAGTCAATGGAATCACGAGCAATTAGAAGAAGTCTGTGCTTACAATCGGGCGGAGGCAAGATCGTTACATTTTTGGGGAGAACGAGAGACGATCGATGTAATTGCGCTTTGACTCGATCCAGAATAATCCCAGGTGACAACGATCCATCCTCATTCTCAGTCACGCCAGACATTATCGATCGATCGCCATTTCCTTGCGGACAATCTTATAACCAGTACTACCAACTAGAGCAACCACAGCAGATAAGGTTTTGGGATCTGTGGGAATTTTTGCGATCGGAGCGTCATCTGGAGAATTCGGATCTTGCCATTGTTTGGGGATATTAACCTGCATCCCTAAATCGATCGAACGATTACCATCAAAGTCATCACTATAACCTTTAAATTTGAGGTGTCCGACTAAAACTCCCAGTGGCACTGCTAACTGAGCGGGTGGCGGCAGCGGAAATAATTCTTCAACTAATTGACAGCGCAATTCAAACATCCGCGAGATCTCAGCTTCATCGATGTTCCGCGCTTGGAAACTTGCCAGCATCGTCTTCCACACCTCCTGAGATTTCTCAGATTCAATGACATCGCGGTGGGGAATTTCAATCTGTTGCAAGATCGGTAAATAAGCTTCTTTTTTACCTTTGTTGATATATCCAGGCGAGATAATTACGGCGCGTCCTGGCGGCATTTTCGAGAATTCTGCTGCTTCCATCAATGGGACTTTAGCAACATGTTCGTTCCGCGATCTGCTGCCGCCACCTTTTTGAGTGGTAGTGGATTTAGTGTGATAGCGAATTTCCTTTTCGCCCAAATACTCACTGTAGAATTTTGCCGACGCTGGATCTTGGGGATTCATGAAGAACTTCGTCGCACAGTTAGACATAATGGTCTGGGTGCGATCGTCACCATAAGTCTCTTGCAATTGCGATTTATTTTGGAGCGAGATGACACCACAGAAACCCGCAGAACGACCTTCTGCCAACCACTGCGAGATCTTCCGCAGCTTCATACTCGGTAACTCATCCAAGCTGACAAAGAAGGGTTCCATCCGCTGCCTGGAGTGGGCGATATTTCGGGAAATTAAGAGATCGAGGATCGTCGCCAGCAGCGGAGAAAGCACATGTCGATAATCCTGATTCATCCCCACAATCGTCAGAGTTTGAGCATGTTTCCCACTCAGGTCGATTTCGATCGTGGATTTCCCACACAAAGCGGGAATAAAATCGCGCTTGACTAATTGATTGATCGTCTTCTGAGCGTTGGCAAGAATACCACCCTCGGTGACATTAGATTTGCCACGTTCGCCGCCCGAACTAAGAAATTGAGCCAGAGCTTGGCTAATCCACGGGTTAATCCGTTTGGCAGCAAATCGCATTCGATCGCCAAAGCGGGGTAGATTAATTAGTGCGGCAACGGTCATGATATCGGCAACCGGAGGGTGGGGATCGCCATCTTTAACTTCCCACAGTCTTCTGGCAACGGCAATCGCCTCGGAGTCCTCTTCAAGCCATTTAGCACTCAACATCCCACCTTGAACGACACCCCCACCGCCACTCTCGAAGAATTCATTGCTGCCGCCACCACTATCCTTTGCTTTAGAAGTATTCTCCGTCAGGACTTCCGAAATTTGTCCCGATCCCAGCGAATCCCCCGAATCCTTAATAAAATCCAAGATATTGAAAATACCGGATTCAATATAAGAGGGGGCGATAATTTGGACTTTATAGCCGCGCTGGGCGGCATAGCCCGCAATTTCTTTGGTTTGTTCGGGATATTTAAAGTCAAAGACAGTTGTAGTAATCCGTTGATCTAGTGCCGAACGGATCAACGGATTGAGGATACTTTTAGATTTACCCAATCCCGCCGCGCCAAATACCGCAATACTCTGTTGAGCGTTAGGAATGTATAGAGTTTTATCCCAAAATTTCGCTTTGCGGGGACGATATTTAGCTTCAAGCTGGTGTGCTGCCTGCGATCCGAATTCGCGCTCGATCCGATCGAGTTCGGGTTTGAGTCGATTATAAAAATCCTGCTGGTGAGCGTTATAAATCTGCGCTGGAGTGCCTAGATATAAGGAACAGGCATCCGGTACGGTATAACCTTTTTTGCCCGAATAGGCGGGAATTTGCGATCGGGCGATCTTTCTGGCAGATCTAAGCTGGGCAGATCCCCCCCAATAAGATTTACCCTGCTTGCTATCCTCACGCTTCCCCAACATCGACAAGATAATTAACAACCCCATCGCACTAAAGAGCATCGTCAGATTGGAATCGAAGGGTAGATCGGACTTTTTGGCGACAGGTTGATGAGTTTGAGTCGAGATCTGGGGGCTGGACATGGGAAAGGGGTGTCGGGGGTGGTGGGAAGGATTGATGGTGCGATCGAGTCTGTTGAATAGATTCGTAGCTATCTCACCGATTATCGTTGTAAAAGCGTTGGTGATTGGATAAACTAGGAATTATCCATCTCTAATAACTCGCCATGTTAACTCGATCGCGAAGCCTTCCTGTTGGTATGATTCCCACTATTTCCCTGACTCCTTCCACATCCTGGAACTCTTTCGAGCAGTTTCGGACATCAGGTGCGAACGCGCTCGCCACTATTACTGCTGGAACTGTGGGAACGCTCCAGACTAAAACGGGACAATACCGCATTCTCAACGAAAATGACTTCCAACAACTCGTCGGGTTGGCTGGCGATGTCGAACGGCTTCAGCAAGGTTTGAGCGTGGTGATGAGAGCCGTGCGAGTAGTCGAAAATCATCCTGAAGATGCGGACACTTTAGCTTTACTAGTAGAAACGGTGTCAATGTTGGGAAATATATCCACTGTTTTACCAACGAGATCTAGTTTTCCACCCTTGGAACCTGAAGATATTCCAGCGGAGTCAGAGGATGAAGTCATCCTCGCCCCAGAATTGCTAAATCGTCCATTAGGGTAAGCGAGTGTCAGATTTACCGATGGATTTAGCCGCTCTAGAAGTCGCACTTAGGGATTTATCCCACGATGAGAGCGCGGTACAGTTAGTGAGAAATTTTGCCCAAGGGTTGGGAAAAACCAAGCAGCGACAGCAGATATTTAATGCACCTGGTGCTTTGGTTCGGAGTCCGCTGGATTACGATGATGCTGTTGCTAGTGGTGCGATTGAGTCAACTGAGGACAGATTTAGTTTATTGCAAGGAGATATTGTCAGTACTGATGCTGCTTATCTACTGGGTGAAAGGTTGACTGGGATGAAGTTTGTGGTGGCTTCGGCTACCTGCGATTTGGTACCAGGGCGGCGAGAATATGCGGCGTTGTTGCGGATTCAACCAATTACGGTGGATACTCCCCAAGTGAAGGATTTGTTGGGACAGTTGTTGAAGTTCCAATCGACACAACGGTTATATTTACCGCCATTACCGCAAGATCCACCGGATACGTTGGCAAATGCGGTGTTATTTGATGGCATCATTCAGATTGAGTTGGAGCGATTGTTATTGGCGAATCGGATTGGCAGTTTGAGTTTGGTAGGGTGGCGAATTTTCGGTTCGATAATTCGCTCTTTGTTGGCAAGAACTGGAGCTGGAGAGGTGCGGTTGAGAGGGTGAAGATTAATATATGGCAAGCGACCGAAGATAATAACCTCGATCGCAGGCAAATTGCAATATACGAGGTTACAGAATTATGAACAAAATTGGATGCCCAATCTGCAAATACTACCAGTTCGACAGCAATTGCACAGCATTTCCTGACGGTATTCCGATGATGTTTCTTTCGGGCGAAAAAGAACATACAGAGCGGATGAAGTTTCAGGAAAACGATCTTGTTTTTGAGTGGATTTCTCCAGAAAAGCAAGGAGAAAGAAGAGCAGAAGCGATCGAACGTCACAAGCAGGTTGCTGTATAAATTAGTAGGTTTCCACTTCACACAGTATGCGAGCAAACAATACCAGCAGTAACGAAATTGGGTTGCCAAACACCATCGCAACCGTGGCAAGGGAGAGCGAGCCAAATACAAGAAGGCCAAAAGTTTGTTTGTCTAGCATGGGTTTTACCTATTTAGTACATCGATCCTACTAATTCAATCGGGTTGAGAGTGCGATCTGAATCACCCGATCGCGATATCTGAGTAGAAAATTTAGTTTGATGACCAGTTATCAATTGTCAAACCTGGTACTTGTTTGCGGGTAACGATTATGCAGCCATAAGCGAGGGAGATCGAATCGGCCACTCCCCCACTCCCCATCACTATTTCTGCAACCGAATCATCCGCACCACACTCGCATCGGTAGTAATCAAGGGAAAACTATTGCGGCGTTCGCTTAATTGCCACAGTGGAAAGCCGATAAAGAAGGGCGTACAGTGTTCGCCAAAAGCATAGAAGCAACTGCGAAAATTGAGATTTACCGTCGCCGTTCCTTGTTTGGCATTGACATTACGAACGACAAACTTCAGCCCCGCAAAATGGATGCCAGTCGGTTCCTTGCCACCATTTACCCATGCGAGTAAACCTTTACCACCGCGCACTTGCAGGCTATCGCCAGAAATTATCCGCGCGCCTTTGAGATAGGGCATCCCGATGGCAGGATGGGTTTCGATATAGTCACAATTAGTTTGGCAGGAAGCATTCGGCTGTTGCTCGGAGCCACTCATCACCATGTGTCGAACATTGCGTTCCTGGGTGCGAACCACATCCATCTTCAATACCGCCGCACCCGCAGGGATGGTGATGCTAGGCATATTCGCAAAGGCAATGTTGCCAATATTCGGAATCTGGGAGGTAGTAAGTTTTTGAATGCCTGCAAAATTATTTAGCGGCGTATTCGCCAGACTCGGCACCCGCTTGAGCTGAATCGACTTGAGATTGACGACGCTACCAAATGGAGTATTTTGGAGATTGGGATTGACGACACTGCCACCACCACTCCCGCCAGAGACAAAGGCAGATTGCGGCAACACCGCAGCTAGACTGGGATTGCCTGCTAGTGCATCTTTGACAGTAATCTTGCCCAGCCACGGAGTCGCAGTCGCCAGGGTTTCCGAACCAGTTAAAGCGGGCTTTCCAGCGGCAGATGCGGCTGTTTGCGGGGTAAATTTACCGATGCCAAAGGCAGTATTGAGAAATCCCAACGGCAGACAGGTTGATGGTGCTTGCCCAGCCCGACAGGTAACTTTAGTTAAACCACCGAACATTGCTTGAGCTTGAGGTGGAATCGCGGCACTCATCCCCGTTGGCGATGCCGCCATCGAGTTAACCGTGAGCTGTGAAAAGGTAGCTCGGATCGGATTATTATTCGATGGTGTCTCGGCTTTTGCCACTCCTGCCAGGTAAAAAATGATGGCTAGTGTGGTAATCGAAAAATAGGTGAATTTAGCGGTCGCCTTAAATTTGGCTGTTCTAACTGTATTAGCCAACGAATTAAACTTTGCCTTTCTCACTGTACTGGAGTTCCTAAACTGACTAAATTAGCTACTAAATTCAGATTTAAACCATAAGTGGAAGCCGATTCCAACTTAGCGGTTCCCCCATTTAGAGCCAAGATGAATTTATTAATTCTTTCGTATTGTGGATTGTTATATTTATAATCACCTCTAAAAATCGCCAGTCTAAATCCAGTTTTTAAATAATCGATACTTTGAGGGTTAGTAACGCGCAGATTCACAGGGATAAATGGTGTATCTGTTGCCGTAGCGATCGGGATATACGGTACAGATATCGGCGTAGATTGTCGCTTACTTTTCGATTTAGGAGTAACGACAGTTGCAACTTTAACGATTGGTTTAGGTGCGGTGGGTACGATCTGAATTAATGCCACATGACGCTGACTATCGTTTTTACCAAATAGTTTGAGCGTAAATACATACGTTTTCTTCTGTCTGTGAGCATCATTGGTAACGACTGTCAGCAAAGATTTATGTCCCGCTCGTTTATTGACACGGATTACTCCAGGCAGTTCGATATCGTCGATTAATGATAAATGGACGAGGGTAGGTGCAGAGCCAGGGGCACAGGGTTGGGTTTCAGATTTAGAGAGACAACCATCAGTAGTCAAAGATATATAAGATTGGTTATCTAAAAACATCGTTTCCACTGTCTCATTGACAGCATTAAAACTAATATTCGTACCCAAACCAGAATGTAAATTAATGGTTAAAACTTCTTGCTGTGGCGATTGATACTGGATGATGTCCGATGGGGGTAAGGCAAACGCTGAAGTACCGTTGGCAGCCGACCAGCTCAATAGAGCGATCGCAGACAGGCAAATTTTAGAAAGATTCATGTTACTTGAGAAGGTCATGTTACCCGATTCGGCAAAGCCGACGCTACACGAACGGTCGATACCATTCACTCGTTTATAGCTACTACACAAAGCGAACGATATCCGCTAGATTGCTGGTTTGGCGATCGAGTAATTTAGCTCATCTCATCTGGTCGATCCAACTGCTAGAAATAGAATGCGATATGCTCTATTTTCTAACCCACCTAATGGCAGATTCAAATCATCTATCAGTCCTAAATCTTAAAAAAAGATCCGGTAAAGCTGGATCTGACCGAGAGCAAGAAAAAAATTTCGCCGCACTTTGCGCTCTGGTAGCATTAGGGGTATCGACTGGCGGGTTAATCGTTTCAATCCTGACGTTGAATGCTGCAAATACGATCGCCAACAAACCCATGCCCACTCTCGTTCAGACTGTAAATGGTAAGACGATGGAGATTAAGGCATTTGATGGCAAAGTGCGATCCGATCGAGCGATTCAAGATTTTACCGTCAAGACTCTCACCAACCTCTTCACTTGGCGGGTTTATCTGATTCCCACCAATCAAGATGAAATGCGATCGCCCAAAGCCGACCCTGGAGTAGCGATCGAATCTGATGGCACGGCAAATTTAAAGCTGCCCTCCCCAGTCTGGGCGGCTTCATTCGCTATTTCCGATGATTTTCGGAAGGACTTTTTGGGAAAACAGCTCGCCCCCTTAATTACCACCCTCAAGGTGCTCCAAGGCTCATCAGAAGTTGCATTCGTGCCCGTATCGATTCAAGATCCGATCGAAATTAAAACCAATAAGCCAGATGAAAAACTCTGGAAAGTAAAAATTGTCGCCAATCTTGCCGTGAGAACTGCGTTAAACGTCCCCGAAACATTGGTGCCATTTAACAAAGATGTCTACATTCGCGCCGTCATCCCGCCCATCATGCCCGATGTCAGTCGGCTCGATCCCAAAACAGATCTTCAAGCAGTGACAGCCATCGCGCGATCGGCTGGACTGGAAATTTATGGGATGGAAGATTTTAGTAAAGAAGACTTGATTAAGTAGGGGTGTCGGGTGTCGATGCTCCTCCATTACCTACACCCCATCCCCCACACCCCTCACCCTCCCGCACACCCCACACCCTATGACTACTAACAATTCAAACCCCAACGAAGACCACAGCGAAGGATTCGCGCAAGGGGAAATTTTGTCTGCGATTAGACAGCCAGCTTCGGTACAGCCTCAGACACAGCCAGAACAACTACCAGAACCCACATCCGCACCAAAAACAGCCCCATTTAACCCGCTGGATATGGCGAGTTTAGCTGGATTGGCACCCACTGATTCAGTAGATCCAGCCAACTCGATGGCGATTACAGCCACAGAACAAGCGGAAAATATTGCTGAGTCTAAAACTAAGCTCCCAATTTATAAGCAATCATTTTTCAAAACAATCTTGGTCGGTGGAGGATTCTTACTCGGTGGGTTGTTACTAAAATCGATCGTTTGGCCAGATGTTAAACCAGAAGTTGCCGCCGCGCCGACACCCAGCCCTAGCCCATCGGCAAAGCCCACAGAGGATTTTAGACCAGATCCTCGATTTGGAGTAGTCAACTCCAAACTAGCAATGGGAGACTCACAGCGACAAGTTATCGATGCAGCAGTCGCACAACAGAAAGCCTCTGCTGAAAAAACTGCTGCCGATAAAGGGGCTACTGCGCCACCAGTTAATGTTGCAGCACCATCACCATCGCCTAGCTCGTCGATCGCCACTAATCCATCGCCAACCGATAGCAATCCCCAAATCATCAAGAATAACTCGCCACAAGCCGATCCGGTTTACCAAGCTCCCCCGCCAGTCACCACGTCACCCACGCCAACCCCAGTAGCTGCACCCGTGGCAGTTAAACCAACGCCCGCGTCCATACATACACCAATTCGCAAGGTTGTTCAGGTGAGGGAAAAACCGACAAGAATTGCAGCAGTAGTTGGCGGAAAGCCCGCTCCTGCGGATAATCGTCCGCAGCCGAGCGTTAGAGCTACAAATGCCCCCAAAGCTACCCCCGTTACCTGGGAAGTCGCCAATAACAATGCTGTGGGGGTGTGGGGTAAAACAGGTGCAACGACAAACGGATCGACTGCGGTTGCCACGAACGCGACTCCACCTACAAATAATCCACCAGTTAGCAGCTATCGATCGGCTCGAAATACTGGCTCGGCGGCGGTGGGTCAACAAATTAAATCCAAACTGGTGATTCCCTATCAAGCAGTTACTACCGCTCCCTCACAGCCAATTTTCATTGCCTTATCCACACCCGTATTCGATACTCAGGGCAAAACATTACTACCTGCTGGCACTCAGATTATGTGTGAAGTTGCTGCCCTCGATAACGGAATGCTTCAGGTATCTAGTGCCAAAGCCGCGATTGACGGGCAACTAATCGATCTGCCCAAGCAAGCAATTATCCTCCAAGATGCCAGCAAACAGCCATTAGTCGCCCAAATTAAATCATTCGGTCAAGGCGAGGTCTTCAATCGCGATCTGCTCGGTTTTGCTGGGGGAGCTTTATCAGCGATCGGTAAAAACCGCACCCAAAGCCAAACTCAAACCATAGCAACTACTGGTGGCATCATCCAAACTAGCAATTCCCAACAAGATATCTTAGGTGCGGTGCTAGACGGTGGTTTTAGTCCATTGGTGACTCAGTGGATGGAACGGAATAAACAGGCAACTACCCAGATTAATAGTGCTTCCAAAATCTATTTCTTGCCCACGGGTACGGATGTCAATCTCATTATCGCTCAACCCTTCAGTCTTTAAATTAGGGAAAAGGGGAAGGGAGAAGGGGTAAAGGGAGTGGGGGTGTGGGGGAGTTGGGGTGTGGTGGAGTAACGGAGTTACAGAGAAATAAACCCCTTTTCCCTTTTCCCTTTTCCCCTTCCTTCCCCCTCACACTCCCCACACTTAAAACTACTAGCGTCCACAATGAAAACTCACCACCAAATTCAGTCCGAAATTGCCGCATCGCAACAGTTGCCCAAATTCGATCGGCATCCAGCTATTACCGAGTGCTGGAACGAGTCCGAGAAATTGTGGCGGGATGATAATGGCCGCAGTTACATTCACTGGGTAGAAGATCGTCAATATGAGTATCACTTAATGTATTTCGATGGTCGATTGGCGATCGCCGAACGAAACGGAGTCACCATTTTTTCTCACTTAACCGAGCGGTTGGAAAGAGCGATGAACGGCAGGGAAGCAGGGACAGTTTCCAGCAATTACGATTCAATTTCTCTGGACGAACTTGTCGAATTGAGTAAAAAAATTATCGCCTAAACATCATGCTCGAAACTAATAAAGACGACAAAACCAAAGAGATTCAACAGATCGATGATTGGGCGCATAAACTCGGCTACAACTTAGGTTTTTGGATTGGAGCTAATTTGGTGGGAGCGACAGCGGGATTGATTCTAGGTGCATTGTCGATTCTCAAGCATAGCCAGAATGAAGCTATCCAAAGAGAAACCGCAGCAATTAGCGAACGCGCTCGATTAGATAAAATATCGATGCCCGATCTCGATCGGTTAGCTCAAGGAGAGAAATTAAGCGATACTAATTATCGACACGCTGCAATTTTTATCGATCGACTCGAACAGTTGACTGGCTCCCTCGATCGCGGACGGCAACTCGAACGGGATTATATCTTTTATAAATCTGTCACTCCCAACGGTGCGATTAATTACACCGTTAAAGATTCAAAATCCGAGCGGACTCTGCTCGATTTCGACGTAGATCGCGATGGCAAGATCGCGGTGCAAGTGACACAAGGAACGGATGCCGAACGGCAATTAATGAAGTTCGTCAATCTCGCATCCGAGCGGCTGTCGCTCGATTTAAACTTACTCACAGATGAGCGCGAACGCATGAGCAGTTTAGAGCGAGATTTAGCCTCATTTGAAGATTCAATCCAATCGATCGATTCAGTAGATCTAGAGCGACTAGCAACAGCTCCCGCCGTCGAGCAATCCCAGTATATTGAAGATTTAGAACAGACGAACGATCTACTCGCGAAGCTCCAACTACAAGCTAGAGCGATCGGCGATCTGATTCGTACCGCGCAAAATGCTAACGCCCGCGAACAACAGCGACATCCCCAGACGTTACATCAGATTGAAGTTTCGCACTTGGCAAACAAATTAATCGGACTGGAACAGCGGATCGATCGGATTGGCAGTCAGCTTCAGAACAAGCCTCAGACAGTCGATGCGATTAAAACATGGCAACCAGCAGCGGTGGTAGAAACTTCGATTGGGGAAGTAGCAGCTCTGAGACTCAAAGTAGCAGCCCTCGAACGACAGTTACAAGCACAAAATCAGCAACCCGCACCGAAAACCCCCGTTAAATCTCGATCTACATCCCCAACAACTCAGCAGACCCCCAATCTTCAATCTACCATCACATCGCAATTCGCTCCACCACCACCGCCCTATGGCTCTACCTTTGGCGAGGAGGAACCAGAAATTCCGGTCAACCTCCACAAACTGAATTCAAAGCCAAACGGTGAAATTTCGAGTACCGAGCCGCAAAGTCCAGCCAATGGACGACCGATTACCGTACTCCAACCAGAAGCCCCAGATCTCGAACCAGCAGAGGGGATCGAGCAGTAATGTTGAAAAACTTAGTTAGGAATTATCCATTAATTAAGGTCGAGACAACAGTAATCGATCGTCAACGCAGCCTGGACAAGCTGCAATTAGTTGGCGATGAGTTGGGCAAACCCGTTTATTTCTGGTCGTTACTCCAGCCAGAGTTTCAACCATCAGTCACAATGGGTCGCTCGTTTACCGCTCGACCGATCTCCAGGACGATCGACTCAATTGGTGCGCTACAAGCCACCACCAATGGCTTATACGTGTTCGAGAATCTATTCGCTCTCATCGATGCAGCATCGCCCCTGGAGCGAGAAGGCTGTTACCAAGCTATCTCGCAACTATTTACCCGACTCAATCACCAGGAGCGGGAATGTCTGGTGGTCTTTATGGAGTCGGGACGCGGGACGATCCCAACTTTTTTAGTCCCAATTATCCATGAATATAAATTCCCGCTACCCACTACTTTCGAGCTAACGACTCTACTACTAGAGCATGGGATCGATTTGAGCGCGTCGCCCCGACTAGCGAACGTGTTGGCGGGTCTGACAGCCGAGGAGATCGTCGTCGGGATTAGAGCCAATCAAGAGGCGATCTCCGACTCCGAAGCTCTGGGCGATCGCCTCTTGAACTACAAGTACGATCTGTTCAAATCTTTCGGACTAGAATTCATCGGCGATACTGCCACCAAAGATATCGGTGGGATGGATCTGCTCAAGCAGGCTCTAGAAGAAGTGAAAATGGATTTCACCCCAGCCGCTAGAGAATGCGGACTACCGCTGCCCAGAGGCTGGATTTTAGTCGGTGTGCCTGGGGCGGGGAAGACTTATTTCGCGAAGATCTGCGCTCAAAAACTGGGACTTCCCTTAGTAAATATCGGCATCGATACGGTCAGATCCGGCGGTGTTGCCAAGTTTAAGCAGTTACTCAAGCGGATCGATGCCTGCGAACCCTGCATCGCCTACTTCGATGAATTCGATAAGTTCTTTGCTGACGAACGCGGGCTGGAATTACTCGGTATCCTCCTCACTTGGCTCAGCGAGAAAACCTCATCCACCTTCGTACTTGCTAGCTTAAACCGCCTAGAAAACCTCTCGCTCGAACTTACTCGCGTCGGACGATTCGATCGGGTGTTCTATGTAGACTTCCCCAGCTCCGACGAGCGCAAGCAAATTCTCCAACTGCACTGCGCTAGATTCGATCGCCGCTACGCCCAGTCAGAGCATGGGCCACTCACTATCGAAGAGTGGTTGACGATTATGGAAGCGACCAATAAATATACTGGTGCCGAACTCGCACAAATAGCGATCGTTGCGGCGAAGCAGCAATTTTACCAAGGTCGCGGTGACAACATTCAGATCGATGCAGATTCCTTACTGCTGGCTAAAAAGCAAGTCAAGAGTTTGTATGGTCGCGACCCTGAAGGGATCTTCGCGATCGAAAACCGCGCCAAAGCATTCACCGAAGCATCCAGCTCTAACCAGCCTACAGCCTTAGATTTACCGGAATTAGATATTTACGTGGGGAGGAGGGGGTGAGGGAGTTGGGGAGTGGGGGTGTTGGGGTGTTGGGTGGTGTTTCTTAATCCGTTACTCCCCCACTCCGTTACTCTGTTACTCCGTTACTCCCCCACTCCCTTACGCCCCTACCCCCCTACCCCCTTACGCCCCCATTCCCCTCCCCCTTATAAACCCGTGTTTAATTTCAACAAAAAAAACGTCTTTTTAACCAAAGGACAGCTTCCATATTTAGTAATGCTATTAGCTCCAATTTATCTACATGGAGTCGATGTTAGCAGCTTATTTAAAGTTACCAGTAACAAGCCAACAATATTGCCAATTACAGCACAGGCGACGATTGGAGACAAGGCAATTAAATTAGAGGTCGCCAAGAATGCGATCGCACAACAAACGGGATTGACCCATCGCCCAGATATCCCATCAGATCGGGGAATGTTGTATCAAACCATGACCCAACAACCATTAACATTTAGTGGTAAAGGCATGGAATTTGCGACAGATCTGATTTTTATCAATAAGAACCGAGTGGTGGGGCTATATACCAACGTGACCCCTTGCACCGATAAATGTACCACCTATTCACTTACACAGAAATATGATGCGGTGATGGAAGTTAAAGCGGGGATTGTTGAAAAATTAGGTATTAAAAATGATACAGAGATCGATCTGAATTATGCGGGGCAGAACTGATGGCTCAGATTCATTGGGTTGGCGGTAATTTACCACAAGTCGGTAAATCCTGGGCAGTTAGAGCATTGACGGAAAGTTTATTTTTCAATGATTTCCAATTCGTTCCCATCGTTGTCGATACCAGTCCCAATTCACCATTAAGTGAAATCTATAATCCCTTTTTATTAGAATCTCATGCTCCCAGTCAATATTTCATTAGCAATAATTTAGATGCCGATGAAATCTTCAAATTAGTACATACCCACAAAAGATTAGTAGTTAAGTTAGCCAGTCACTCTCAAGTAAAGTTTTTAGAATGGATAACTATCTCAGGTATTCTTACCGCCGATATCAGACATAATTTCTGGTTCGTCAGTAACGGGCATCGAGACAGTATTAACTACTTTCAAGAGCTATGTAACTACGATTGGCAGCTCAATTGGGTGAGGAATCAATACGCACGGGTTTGGGGCAATTTAGAGGAGACGGACGACGAAACAGATCCGTTTAACATCTGCGATCTACCAGGAATAATTACCAATCCCACAGAAATCGAATTCATCGAAGCAAGTGGGGCAATCCTTCATCATTTAGCCCACCCAGAAAATATCGAAATTCCAGTATTAACAAGGGTAAGAATTCAGCGATTCCTAACTCAAAGTCATCAAAATTTTCTAGGCATAGCAACTCAATCTACTAAACCACCGCCACCACCCAAAATCATCTCTAGACAAGTAGAAAACGAAGAAGACATTCCATATTAAATTTTTCCCCTTTCCCCTTTCCCCTTTCCCCTTTCCCCCACACCCCACTAGTAAATTTAACCGCACACTAACTTACAAAGATGTCTATTAAATTAATCAATTACGATCTCATCAATAGAAGACCTCAAATCTCTGTAAGTTCTGGCGCGATTAGATCGGAGATTAGGGAAGGTACTACCATAGAACAATTAATGCGACGGCAAGGATTACTAAAAGAGGGCGAACAGCCAACATTTTACGTCGCTCCCTACTCCAAATATATCAACGTTGATGACCTCACCAACCATGCCCCTAAAGGCACCGTCTTACTAGCTACAAGCTCGGCTCAACTATATTTTGGTACTCCTGAAGTTAAGGCGGCAATTAAGATGTTAATGCCCCTAGAAACCCAGATTCCAGGTTACGCCAGAGGTTTATTCGCCAAAGGACAGAGCCAGTCCCTAGATCGTCAGTTGAAGGTACTGGTAGTAGACCATGAAACGGGTCAGAACAACTACGATATCCCAGAAATAGCGATCCGCAATATTGCCGCCGACGGTGCGAGCATAATCGATCGATCCGTAGGCGAACGGATGAAATTAATTGAGGATGTCGGCTTATCCCAAGTGCGCGGATACAGCCTCGATCCCCAAATCGGCTCCTACTATATCAAGGGTACTCTCACCCCTCTCAATCTCCAGAAATACTTTGCCACTCATGGGGTGGATGTAGATGTAGATTTAGTCTTAACCACATCAATGCTCAAAGGTTTGGGTGGTGGTAAACTTCCCCCTGAAATCGGCATTCATCAAGTCGAGCCTGCGGATCTGTTTATCACTAGAACCGAACGATTCCGTCAAACTACCGCCAAACTCGGTTCCGTGCAGGACTTATACGCTCTGGGATTGGCAAAAGATGTAAGCATCCCCGTTCAGACAGCGATTCAAGATTTGCAACAAAAGCAGATGGATCTCATCAGTCTGGCGGAAGATTACGTCCGCACCTTCAAAATCTCCCAACAGGAGGAGGTGAAAAAGGGCAACCCCGAAGTCGAACTACCAGGAAATATCGCGTTCATCGATACGATCTTAGAATCCAAGAACTGGGGACTGCTCGAATTACCTAGCGTCCGCGCGAACCTCCAGGAATACGTGGACGGGCAAATTAAGAATATTAATGAAGGAGCGATCTCATCAATGCGGGGTGAGTTTCGCCCGATAGTAGTCTGTGGCGAACTCAAGCATAATCAAATCGCTGGATCTGGACTCACGACTGGCGATAAACATGTCGCGCTGCGGTTTCCCGTTCTCAATCGCGGACAAGTCCAAGCGGTAGAAGTTAATAACAACATCTCCATATTCCTCAATCCCGAACTAGAGGGAATTATCCCCGATGCCATTTATGTCGGTCGTCAGACACTGGCTGAGATCGAGCAAGATGACCCCCAAACCTATCAGCAGATTATCGAAGAGTTTGGATCGATCGCAGCAGCACAGACATCTTGGCGGACGAATTTGGAGGCGATGAAGGCGGATTTCGATGGGGATCAGATCGCCCTATTTGCCGAACGAGATTATCCCAATTTCTATCAGGAAGTCGTCGATAACCTCACCCCAGAAAAGTTGATGCACTTCGTTTCTAAGGATAAAAAACAACTAATTCAGAGTGAAGATTTACCTGGGATGGTAGTCGAACGGTTGAAGGATTATGTGGGGATTATCAATAGCGAACTGAGTAAAATCAATAAACTCTATGCAAGTTTGGATTTTATCATCGCCAGCACGGATGGAGAGTTATCAGCGGCAGATCGCCGATCTGCAGAAAAGCTCAAAACCGAGACACTGCAACTAATTTACAGCTCTTTTCAAAAGTATCGAGCGGATGCAAAATCTGTGGTCGAGCCAGATGTTAGTTTACAACTGGAAATTCCGCCAGAACTTCAAACCACATTCGAGCAGTTCACACCTTTGTTTAGCGTCGATTTCATCAAAGAGCAGACGGATAATCCCCACGCTCAAGCTAACTATCTCCATATAGTGAGAAAGCCAATCGCGCAGTTACTAGGTGCGTATCACGCGGAGACTCTTGCAGCTAAACCCATCAATGCGAAGAAGGGGATTGTTTTTCCTTCAGCTCTGATTGAGGATATGGAGAAAGTCAAGTCCATGAAGCTGACGGCGATCCGTGAGGGTAAGGCAGATCCAGCTTTACTGGTGAATTATCTTGAGAACTACGCGAGCGTGCGCGAACGGTTAAGTAAGATTATCGATCTCTCTCAACCATTGACGAGTAACCAACCAACGATCGATCCCGATACTAATCTACCCCTGATTTTCATCGAAAAGATCGAGGTTACTCCCAACCATCCATACAATCCCGCCCAAATTGACAATTACTTACGCGATTACCAAACCATCGTGCTAAGAAAGTGCATCGAGATAGTAGATAGAGAAAATCAACGAGCGGTGGATTTTGTCAAATCTGGGGTCAAACCAAGCGAGGGGACAGTCTATGCTGTTACAAACAAGCTACCCGAACTCGATGCTGGCATCCAATTACTCAAACGATTCATCGTTGAGGAGAACCACCAGAATCGGCTACCACCGAGCAGTAGCATGACCTTGAACGCACTAATCGGTCAACTACGCTCTGTTCCAGTCGAGCCAGAAATGAAGGCAATGGTCGCCAATTTCCGCGACGATTACCAGAATCTTCAATCGAGGATCGCACTTGAGAAAAAAGCCCTAGATGATTTCAAATTTGGCAAACCGATCGTCCTCAATATCTACACCACCAATGGCAGTAAAATTGTCGTCGGCGACTGTAATGTCAGCGAGATTAACACTTTTCGCCAACTCGAAGGCAAGGGAGCGATCGAATCTAGCAATGGCTTGGTGACTTTTTATCCCGCTAATTCGTCAACCTCGCTAGGGATCGACTACCAGTACACGCTGGGATCGCTCGCCAAAACTTCGGCTACTACTGAAGGCAAACAGCCTGTGGACGATTTTGAGTTTGAAGTCCTCTACAACCGTATTGACGAACTCAAAGCCGAATCCCGCGAAGTCTTGGCAGATTTCCGCGACCAAATCGAGCAGCGAGGCTGGGATAAGCGTGAGGTATTTGCTGCAATCGCTCAAATGGTGGGAGAGAAAGCAATCTCTCAAGACTTTTTGTTGAGTGCTTTACCCCAGACACTGAATGAATTTATCTTCAAGCAGGGGGCGGGGCAGATTATTATGGATACCCAATATCCAGATTACCTTACCAAACCCACCAAGTACTTTGTGATGGCAGGTAGCGATGGTACTAAACAACTTAAAGCACAGACAGAAGTAGACGGTAAACAGCAGTGGATCGAAGCTGGTCAGTTGACTGGCTACGGCATTCAACTGCTGGACAAGACTAGCTTCAAGGGCACGATCGAGCCTAACTACAACACCGTCACGTTCAAATCGCCGATGTTAGAGGGCAATCAGCGATCGGTGTTGGTGGGCAAACTTACCAAGGAGGGTAAGCATTTAATCGACAGTGACGATGTGAGGGAGATCCGCATCATCCGCACTCAGACACCAAATTATCGACTATTAGTGCCATCAGAGCAGATAGATATTAAAGTTAGCGACATCGCTCCAGAAATTACAGCAATTTTGGGCGACGGGCAATCGGCAGAGCTGACGCTCGAACGACTCAAGATTTTTGATAACAAGTTCTCTGCAACAGTAGCGATTGCTGATGTAACTTACTATCTTTCAGGAGTAAATTCTAGTCCCATTTACGAGAAAAAAAATCGCGATACTGTCATCGAACCCGTCCGCACGGAACGGTTTGAAGCGATATCAGTCGATTTAGTCAGAGATCTTGAGCCAAATTCAACGATCGAGGTCTACAGCGGTGAGACAAGGATTGGGGAGATTACGCAAACTGCCGAGCAAAAATTTTGGGGCAATCGGATTAACGAGCTGGCAGATACCGATGAGATCTCGATTAAAGTGCAGAGTGTCATCACCAAACAAGTTGGATATAAAATATCGATCGATGAAGATACTCTCCACAATAGCAATGTCTGGGCGGATGTCGAACCAGCCAGAACTTATCAGCGCGTTACAAAAGATGAGGTGCAAAGTCCAAACTTAACAGCCAGGGAATTGAAATCAAGCGAATTTAAGAGCGACCGCCTTGGTGACGCGCTTCGAGATCGAGTTAAGGTTGTTTTGGAAGAGGCAAGTCGCAACCTGCGTCGTCAAGCCGACTGTAATTCTTTTCCGCAATCTTTTTCAGTTAAGGTCATGGTGCCTGTTGTTGATGAGTCAGGATTGAGAGAAATGGAGCAGCTACAGTTAGTCATACCAGACAACAAGATTGTTGCGGTCGAAAAAAGGCTCAAAGAGAAGGATGTCAATTATACAAAAATGGAACGTGGTATCCCCGCCAGCTATGAGGAATCTCGTCGTTCCTATACGGTATTGCGGCTCGATCCAGCAGGATTGGAAAGTTCGGTCAAAAGCATGATTTCTAAACAACTAGGGAAGCCAGTCACTCAAGCAGACTACCAAGCTAAACTTGCCAGCATCCCCATTACTCGTTATCGGTGTCCGGTCGAACTTCACAGTCTCAAACAATGGATCGAACGATACCCGCAAGCCACAGATACCCCAGTGTTAGATCTGAACAAATCTAGACCTGTCTCTTACAGTCTAAAACCGATCGCTGGAGAGGTGTTAACTAGATTCAATGGTAAAGGAGTCGAGATTGGATCGTCGGTCATGTTTGAATTTATCAATTCGAGACAGCGAGACACAACGGTTTATCATCTAGGCTTACCAATCAGTGCTGAACTACCCAGTGAGGATGGCAAATCAACCCGATACTTTGCGGTGGTGGAATCTGCCGTATTACAAACTTATCTCAACGATCGTGCTGTCAGTCACGTTTTGGTGCGGGATGGGATTGAGCGGAGTAACCCAATCCTCAACTCTTACAGCGCAAACAAGGACTGGACTAAGCTACAGTCTCGCGCTCAGACTGATATCATGATGGGCTTTGTGGCTAACAAATATATTGGAATTCCACTCGAAGCTAGAAGTCGCACGTCTATGTACCGTGACAACTGGGGTACTAATGCCAATGCCACAACCTACAACTTGGCAGATGTAGTAATGGTCAGCGGTAATCGGACGGGTAAGGATACTAGCAACGAGTTACTAGCACAGCATTTTCGTACTCAGTATGTACCACAGATCGATATTGCAACAAAGGCTAAAGCGAAGTTTTTAGTCGGTGCTGACACGGGCATCGATAAAATGACCAGAGATTATCTTGTGGAAGCGGGCTATGACTTGTACCTCAACTCTGCGGGTATATACGAGGCAAGTCCAGCTCAAGAGCAAGCAGAGCAATCTATCCCAGCATCTGTCCCAACACAGACAGAAAATCAGGAACTGGAAGCAGAAATAGAGATAGCAATATAACTAATGCACTGGAAATATCGAACAGTCTTGCTCCAATGATGTAATAGAAAAAGCAGAAGATGTATGAATTTTATCTTCTACTTTTTCTATCAATTACTATTGAAACAGGGCAAAATTCATTTACATCCCGTACATTTCTAATTCTCGCCAATTAGTGCTTGGTCTAGGCTCGTCACTATCATTATCCCAAGCCCGTAAGTCTTTTTGTATGTCGTGATAGTCATGGGCATCTTGTTTTTTCTCTTTTATCCATCGGCCTTTCTGCTGTTCTTCTGTTTCAGACTCGTACTCAGACTCCATTTTTAGGATTTCGGTTATTTCTTGAGCAGCTCTTTTCTCACGATTCGTAAGTATTTTCAGAGGCTCCTTATAGCCATTTTCAACATGGTTTTTCAAAAACTTTGCTCGATCTGTTGGAATAAGCATTCCATTTGCATAGTAGCTTAAGAGATCGTCTGGTTCTAACGGACAACCAAAGTCAAGTTCAAAAATCCTCTGATCGTTAACGTTAATCATAGTTACCATGCTTATTCATCTACTCCAATTTTAACAACTGGTTCTACAAAATATCAGTGCAATTTGGCCTAACTACTGCCTATCGGTGACATTAATGGCAGTGCTAGAGATTTAAACATCACTAATCTTTTGGGACTGGTGATGTTTGTAATAAAAATGCGCTTAACTCTCGATCGTTACTCCACTTACTTACAGCACTAATCAGCCTTTCGGAGCCGATGTCATCGGTATTGCCCCGCAGAGTAAAGATCAGTTTGCCGTTCTCATAGCTCTCACTAGCCCCAAAGAAAAGCTGATGTCACCCATTAGTCTGTGGGACAACGTTGTCCCACAGAACTACCATCCTCAGCAGCCCAAAAAAAAGCTGCACAATTCGCCACACCTTAGTGGATCGACTTCTTACAACCCTCACCAGCCCCGAAAGGCTGATGTCACCGTGTAGATGTTGAGGACGATTGGCTTACCATGCTCCTTACAACCCTCACCAGCCCTGAAAGGCTGATGTCATATTATCAATATGGTTTTGCGATGACACCCGATCGACTCTTACAACCCTCACCAGCCCCGAAGGACTGGTGTCACCGATCGCGTTGTTTCTGCCGGATCGTACACTAATCGATGGTCTTACAACCCTCACCAGCCCCGAAGGACTGGTGTCACAGCAGGTGGCTTAGATTCTTTCTTTGATTCGGGCAATTACAACCCTCACCAGCCCCGAAAGGCTGATGTCACTCTGGCAGTTGTGCCGAAGATCGCCTCGCCGAAATCATTACAACCCTCACCAGCCCCGAAAGGCTGATGTCACGTTCGAGCCTCCCGACCTAAAACGGATAGCGCAGGATATTACAACCCTCACCAGCCCCGAAAGGCTGATGTCACGAGTAGATAATAAAATCGGTGTCGTTAGGTAGGTTATTACAACCCTCACCAGCCCCGAAAGGCTGATGTCACTCCTGGGAACCGAGCAAGGTCGCCACGCCTAACGTATTACAACCCTCACCAGCCCCGAAAGGCTGATGTCACACCAGCCATCCACAACGCTTATACAGCAAGTATTACACCCATGCCGATCGCGAACCTGTAGTTTGGCTGATAAATTCATCCCTTCAGAATAACACCTAAATGCTCATAATCTTTACTGTGTATGCGATCGCGAACCTCCCAGGAATTTGACCATCACTAGGGGTTCGCGTTGATGACTACGCCCATATCATATGTACCCACCCATTCCCCTAGACCTTTAATCTGGCTGTCAGAAACACATTGAGTATCTTTAGCTTTTTGATACTTGCCCTTATACAAACCGACACAGTGCCGCTGTAGGACTCGATAATTAGCCTTGCTCATTGCCTCATCATACTCAGCAAGAATACTAGAGGAGGCACCCCATCTAAGAGGATTGACTAGTACGGGAGTTGTTGGAGAGATCATTTGCCATTTTTGGCTGACTGTATCCCATTCCAACTTTTTAAGACCTTCTAAGTAATTATAAACATTAGGATTTTGCTGTGATGAAATCGCATCTTGTAACAGCAGTTTACTGTAGAGCGTCAAGACATCTGGTGACTGTAGATCTGTGCCCATTGCCATAGCCTGTAAGGTGCGAGTAGTGCGGCGATCGCTACCAGGCGGGACTGGGTAATCTTTCGCAGTCTTAAATATGGTCACAGGACTTTCACTATCCTTCTTGTTCCGGTTGATTCGTCCAGCAAATTGCACGATCGATTCTAATCCTGATAGTTCGCGATAGCCTTGAGTACAATCGAGATCGACACCCGTTTCGATCGCGCTAGTCGCACAAATAATTACAGGATTGCCACCCTCTTTTGCTTCATCAACCGCTGCCTTAATCTCTGCCAAGACCACACCACGATGAGCAGGAGACATACTAGCAGTATATTTATAGACTCGATAATTTGGCAGAGACTGCATAGCAGTATAAACATCATCACAAGCAGCCACAGTATTTGTCACAATCAGGGTGCTACTTTTTTGAGATTGGACGATTTCAGCGGCGACAGTTTCCCATGTTAGGGGTTCCTCAGCCCATCGATATTCGACCCGTTTAGTTCCAGCAAAATATTCATCAACTTTAGCCTGCGGAAGTGCTTCGATCGGATTAATACCCAAAGGTGCGTAATCTGGCATAGTTGCCGTAGACAGGATAATCGTTACTCCGTGGTCTTGAACTAGCTGGTCGAGTACTCTAATGCAAGTAATGAGTAGCTCATTCGGTAATCCTTGCACTTCATCCAAGACAATCACAGCATTTTGCAAACTGGGCATCCGTTGCGCTGTCCGCGCTCTAGATCCCAGCAATACATCAAAAAGTTGCACCATCGTCGTCGCGATAACTGGAGTTTCCCACCACTGTCGAGAGTTACGAAGTTGCTCAGGATATTTAGTATCGGGATCGACTAACGTACTCCAGTGTCCGAGAACATTATCCGCGCCTAATACATCTTGGTACTGACTGTAAGACTGCCCCAAAATTGCCGTCCAAGGCACACAATAAATGACCTTTTGTTTATCCCATTCTGCGGCATGGTCGAGAGCCATTTGCATCACGCTCCAAGTTTTGGATATACCACATGGCCCACGCACTGATAACCATCCTGGTTCGAGCTTTGCAGCTTTCCGACATTCAACATAAAAATCACCACGCAATATATCTAATGGGTTCTTTGGCTGGCTAAATTTCCCCTCATACCAAGTAGCCAATTTATCTGCCAGTATCGTCATTGACGAGTAAGCCGCAGGTTTCCATCCATCGCTCATGGCTGCATCCTGTCGATCGGCAGCAATTAGCGCACCATACAAAAATCGTAGGCGTTGAGCGGTACGATAGTCTTGGTTGGGCATCCAATTATCTAGATCGCTATAGTTAACAGCAGCAATTGTCTTTTTTACTTCAACTAAATACTTATCATCAATTTTCCATTGACAACGATCCATATCTGGGAGCGGACGAGCAGAATCCTTTCCTGCTAACCAATCCATGCTAGGTTTCAGATCTCCCAGCCCACCGTGGTGAGCAGCAATCAGTAATGCTAATGCCCTCACCTTAAAATGAGATCGATCGGGAAATAGCTCTATTAAATAGAGCGCACCTTCCACCGCATGATGAGGAAGCCTGTCCCGATTTTCCCCGTTGGCAATTGCATTTATCCCTTCTACCCATTCAGGGCGATACTTACCATAATCGTGTAGCAGTCCGATTAACCTTGCCCAATCCGATTGGGAAGAGCATAATCGACTAGTATGATGACCAACTCCGAGTAAGTGTGGCAACAGTGGTTGATTCGGACGAGCTAGAGGAGTGAAAGTCATATTGCGATCGATTTATTCGTAAAAATTAGCCACTACCAATACAACTCAGTGACACCAAGCTTTCATGGTCAGGGTGGATGGTTGGGGAAACCCAGGATTCAGATAAAATAGGCGTTGAAACAGAATACGTGCGAAATCTTGCAAGCTCGCTTCCAAAACCGCATTCTTCGGTCTAATTTTTAAGCTAGAGCTGCTCGAATATCAGATTTTAGAATTGGCTCAGATTTGAGGTCGTAGCCCCATCTTGCAGCTTTTTACGTTAGTGCTGTCAGAATACTGCGCTCGAAGTAGAAATCCATAGATCCCGTCGTGATATGTCGGGTCTTAAAGAGCGAACTTTGAAACGAGTCATTCGTTGATACTCCCTGAAGAATCGTGAGGAGGTGCCCAAGGCTCAAGAACCAGTAATTCATAAAGGATGCTTTTGCTGCGGGTTTAAGGCTGGCCATTTCCTCATATTGCCGAAGAAGTTCCTCTCCTTTCTTCCGAACTTTATTTACCCGAACAGCGTTCTTTCGATCGGTTGCACTAAGTCTAGAAGTCATTACTGTCCTAAGAATCTGCTCAATTACATTTCGGTCTTGCAATGCTCCAAATTCAACCGGACTTAGTGCCACGCGTTCGATAGCTCGTCCATTTAGTTTGATGCAATGATTAGAGGAGCCGTCGTGCAAGTCGAGCCTTCCATGCTCGACGAGTAGCAGCTCATGTCTACCGATCTGACATTGTGCGGCTAACAGACTTTCACAAAGGTCGTAAAACAAGTCAACATCGCTTCCGCTGCGTGCCTTTCGCGTGAGGGACTTCTTCTTCATCTCGATAAAAATAATATGAGTTGCCGTCTCTATGACAGCATCACACTCGCCATCTCTACCGTTGACGGAATACTTTCCCGACACGACACGCACGCCATGTGCTGTTAGCTCTGATTTGACTAATCTCTCAAAGGCAAGCCCAATGTTATTATCGGTTTCTGGTACCTTATCTCGGACTGCGCTTACGACTGCCTCATAGAATGCTGGAGCGCACCACGACCGATCAATCAAAATGTAGCTGCTGTTGGGAGTTTGTTCGATAAGGGGCTTAAACCAGAAATCGACCTTCGTTTGTTCGTAAGGAAGTTGGTAGTCGCGGTTTGCCGTGCCAATGGGGTGCGAAAACACACTTAGGATAGCCGCGATAGAAGATTGCTCTATGTCGGGCAACCGAGAGGCCAGCTCGTTGAAAGTAAGTCGAAACGGGCCACGCACGTCGCACGACATTTCCACGATCGCCCGCAACACTTGCGCTGCCTGACTGACTGTCCATCCAAAATGTTGAAGCGATACATCGTCTTCAAGCCAGTCAAAGAGATTTCGCAATTCCTTCTCCATGCTACTCGGACGCGCCTGGGCAAGGTTAAACATAGCATCGTAAATCGATAATTCCTGAAGGAACCCAGTAAGCTTGGCTCCTGAATGAAATAACGTTTCAAACGTGTTGTACGGCTCCAGATCGAATGCAGCAGCGTAGGCAGTAGCAAGTTTGATAGCCTTTTTTAATGCCACTTTAACTTGCGCTTTGCTCGAAACTTGTGTCGCAGTGACGTTCTTCACGCATAGGTTGAGAAGATAAGATATCGGACAGCTTGGTTCGCGATCGCTTCCAGTAGTGCTGGTATAACGTACTGTATGATATCGCTCCTGATTGGGATCGTATCTTTTCGTCAGCCGACGAAATAAAAAGTCAGCCGTTTTAAGTCCGCCAGCAGTTTTGATATGTGCCTCGATGTCCTCAGAAATTCGTTTTTGTTCTACAAGATCGATTTCCGCTTGGCCTGCCTTAATTGCTACAGTGTAACCCAGGCTTCTAAGTTTCTTGATGGCTTTGGCTACCTGGTATTGGCGTTGATTGAGATGCCGCATCTTATTCTCAGGACGACGAAAAGTTTCGGGTCTGAGGATGTCATAATTAGCAGCAGCGACTAGCGCGCTGCGCCAAGAATCCTCGTCGCTCAGAGAGGGCACAAGCCAACCGCCAGCACGCGTGGCATCCATTATTACTTCGATTGAAGCAAGATGCTGGAGAACTTTCTCTCCATCGGCGAAGTACCTTAAAAGAAGTTGGTTCTTCAGCGTCCGAAGTTGCAGATTTTCATTGCTGTTTGTGGGGGGGCTTAAAACGCTAGCAATTTGAGCATAGAGGTGTTCCCCTACGTGGTGCTGAGACAAAAAGCCGTCATGAGGCAATGCCAAAATGGCATACATTTCTTCTAAGCTTTTGTTTCCTTCACTCAAAGTTGGAGTGGTTGTGTCAACTAGTCTACGAAAGACCACCTCTACGGAATCTGTCTGCGTGCTGGAGTCAGCATCTGCACGATCGTTTATCTCATTCATTCTTTCACGATGGTAAAAATCTAAATATGGGTTTCCCCGTAGTAAGAGCCGATAGCTGCAATCCTTCTCTACAATTAGAGATGACACCAGCTTTGAAAAGCTGATGAGGGTTGTAATTATCTGATCTTGGCGAGAACTAAAGAACATCATTCATCAACTGAGTGGTGTTTTTTGTTGCTATCTGTAGAATATATCGCTAATATTAGATAGAAGTCAAATATTCGGCAAAGGATAATTCGCTTGAAAGTAATCATTAGTGCTCCCCTTGGGCACTTTCAAAGACCTGGCAATCCAGGCGAACCGAGTACATACCCGATTATTACCCCCACCGCAGTGGAAGGAATCATTAATGCGGTGTATTGGCACCCAGGTCAATCAGTTCAAGTTAGATCGATTTCGATATTAAATCCGATCGCATACACGACTGAAACTGTCACCCAACTCAATCACCAAACGGGCGATCCCTGGTTACGAACTTACGAGCTACTAGTAGAACCCAAATATTTAGTTGATTTTTGGCTGGAGTGCGATCCTGGTATTGACTGCGATAAACGCATCGGGCAACTAGTTAGAAGGCTCTTGAGCGGACAACACTATTACCAACCTAGCATGGGCATCAGCGATTACCCTGCCACGGTGGAGCTACTAGCAAAGGACGCTGTTAGTCCAACACCGATCGATATCAAAGAAATGGGGCTTGGTCGAATGCCTCACTACTGGACGTGGGAACCCACCTCTAAACCTGTCAAGAAGTCATTTGCGCGTCGAACGACAGCAATGTTGGCCGATCGACCAATGGAACGAGTCACAGGCGAAGCAGTGATGTTTGAAGCCAAAATAATTAATGGAGTAGTCGCAGTTCCGACATATCCGCGACGCGGACAGGGTGGCTATGCAAATTAATTCAGTCGTCTCCCCTACTGGGATCGATCGTCCCTATGGCTATACGCCGATGGATGTGAGCATTGAAATTTTGCTGGGATCTAATGGACAAATTGGCCCTGCCAATCTAATGCCACTTGAGACAGATAACAAAACTCGCAAACGTTTTTGGTTGCCAGATCTGCCCCGCACTTCGGGGATTGCGCCAATTGTGGGATCGGACAAATTAGATTATTACCATCCGACCCGCAAGCCCCAAGCTTTTGCTGCAATGGTTGAATTTCTAAAACAACGTTGTACAGAAGTTCCAGAACTGCAATTGATAATTGATTGGATGCAATCCGATCGTCCACTAGAATTAGAGCGACAAATTTCTGAAAAACCAAAAGCAGATATTACCGCGATCGAAAGTGGACGAATTGTCTGGCGACTAGAAGATGGAACTTACATCCACGATCTACCCTCCATTCGATCGGCTCATGCGGCTCAAACTTTGGAACGGGCGATCGGTACTGGTGATAGAGATCTGCTAGGAGCTTTACCCCGAATCCACTCTAAGAAACTAGCTGCTCCGCTGCTGGGATGCAATGACGATATGTTTCGTTCTTGGGGACAGCATGAAAAATTGCCTCTCAATATCTCAGCAGAAGCAGCCGTAATTGCTACCCAGAAATATACAGAATTACTAGAAGCAAAAGGTCACAACATCTGGTTAGGAAACGGACGTTATTGGGTCTGGGGGGCATTGCCAGAGATGGCGGAACTCAGTGAGGCTGGCAAAGCTATGGCAGTTTATTTTGACTCCGATGAAGCCAAAAACCTAGATCCAGTTCAAGCACTAGAAGACATCATCAGGGAAGTCAAAACTGGGGCTAAAGGCATCGGTAAGATACCAGAAGATCTAAAGATCGCTTGTGGCTATATCGGGATTGGCGGCAGTGGGAAAGGGCGGACTGCGATCGGGCAGGTGACAGAATTATCTGCTTTACAACTTCTAAATAATCTGCTCCTTTACCATCAGCAACAACGTCGCTATCTGACAATTTCCAAGCCTTATTGGGTATTTGGTGCATTAACTGTAGCTGAAGGTAGCAGTAAACAAGCAGTTGCCAAAGCTAACGAGCAGATTTTTGAAGCCATGATTAACGGGCAGTTACCACCCCAGGCAATTACTACCAGCGTTATTCATCGGCTCAAAATTGAGGGGGTTCCCAACCCCAACGCAAAAAAATCAAACCGAGAATGGGCACAAATTGCTTATTTAGCTTGGCTTTCCCCTAATTTTATAGAAGGCGATCGAATGATGAAACCAGAAACAACACCAGATAATTTATTGGCTTGGCACGTTGGACGAGTCTTTGCTGCTTGCAAAGCCATGTCTTATCATTACGCTGCCCGTAGTGCGGCACCAGGAGAAGGGTGGAAAGATCCCCTTGATTCTTATCGTCAAACTCTCTTCAGTTCTCCAGCACAAGGTTTTGCCCAAATCATCGCCAAAGTTAGTCCCTACTTAGCAGCAAGACCTGATAAAGCAGTTTGGTACGACAAAACTCTGGCTGAACTTGGAGAAGATTGCCCTAATGCTTTTCCACCTAGACGTTGGACTGACAAACAAGCATTTTTCTTAGCTTTGGGAATCAGCCAATTTCAGGAAGCAAGGCGTACTGCTAATGCAGGCAAAACATCCGAATAATCGCCAACCACAGCCCAAAATTCCATCATCTTTATCTCAATAATTATTAACTATGTCTAACACAACGACAATCGTTACAAATCCTGATGTACGCCATGACTACGTGATGATTATGGAAGGACGCATCTGTAATCCAAATGGCGACCCCAATGCCGGGAATGCACCGCGCCAGCTTCCCAATAGCCATATCTATGCAACTCCAACGAGCATGAGTAACCGCATTAACCAAACAGCAGAACTATTGTATGGTGTCAAAAATTTGTATCACAGTGGCAACAATCTGGATGATATCCAGCAGAAATATATCAAGGATAAAAAGACTCCAGCCGATCTCATGGGCGATTTTTGGGATAGGCGCGGTAATGGTGGTTTATTTGCTAGTTTTGGTAAAGATAAAAAAGAAGTAATTGATACTGGCTTTCGTGGAATTTATCGACTTTACCCCTCTGTTTCAATCAATATACCTTCTCTAATCGAGCAAGCTGTTACCAGTGCCACAACTAATTCTAAGGGGAATCGCACGATGGGTAATGCTTCTTATATCGATTGGATAATTACTAAGGGAACAGGAACATTTAATGCTTGTATTAACAAGCAACGTAACAATATTATCGATGCTGAATATATGGGGCAATGGCTGATTTCACTGTGGCATCATGCAATGCAAACTGCCAGTTTACAACGGGGTGAATGGGATTTGGCTGAATGTGTAATTGCTACTCATAGTACTCCTTATGGCAATGCTCAATTGAGTAAGATCTCTAATTTAGTTAGTGTTAATGTTGATGAGCAAACACAGACTCATAGCATCGATTTAGGCACTGCCCCCGAAGGTGTAACCTTAACTCGACTGAGTGAGGCAATCGCAGGACTACAAACTCAATATCCACCAAGTGTTAATAACTTAACTTGAATCTTGTAGCCAAACTGTAGTAAATATATTTACATCAGTCCTTCGGGGCTGATGTGGGTTTTACAGCTAACTCTAGACAATGAGAAACAGCAATATAACTAACTGGGTTTAATTAGTACAGTTAAAAAATTTTACAACCATAACATCACTCATGACTACCACCTCTATTCATCAACTTCGAGCTTAGCAACAAACTTCACAGAACATCAGTGCGATCTGGCGTAATTAAGACTAAGATCGTGGATGAAGCTTCACAATTTTATTTACTTTTTCCAGACTTTGCAAGAGATTGTTGCCAGCGGGCAAACTCCCGCTCGTCCGCACGTTCGGCACGTTCGATTTGACGTTGCGCCCGATCGAATGATTTAATTTTTTGGTTACAAATAGCTCCAAACTTCCGTTTGTCATGCTTCATCGCTTCGACATAATGATTTTTGGCACCTTGCAGATCGTCGTGGATCTGCTCGACTACCGTGGCTTTAACATAGTGAGCATCAGCGCATGATGGATTGAGCTTCAAGCAAGTTTCTAAATCTTCCTCAAAATCAAACTCAAACGGTTCGTCAAATTCACCGCACTCTGCATCAAATCCTCTCGACCAACAATCTAGGTACAGGATCGCTCGATGTAAATACAGTAAATGGGCTGTTGGGTAATCTTCGATTTCAAAGCCAATGTGAAGCATTTGGTCTTCTCGTGTATGCTCGTTAAGGCGACGATCTATGGCATCCAAATGCTCGGCCAGAATTGGATCTCTGCTTGATGAAGCACGTTGAATCTCTTGAAGAATATTCATAATAGGTTTAGCCAAGTACCTACACCTATTCTACCCTGCGATCGCTCGCTCGCTGCAAGGTGGCGAATTTCCAGTAGCTCAATTTGCTAGTCGCAGATCCTCAATTCCGTACAGGATCGTGCGACCGATTTCCGCGTGATGGACGACAAACGGTTTTGTAACGGATTGAAATACGTGCTGAACGACCCCAATCAGCCCTGTTAAGGTACGAACGACGGCTCCTTTGGTCAACATCGGTTCTTTGTTCTCGATCGCCCGATCGGGGCTTACGGGAGTGGGAGGAGCCATTAAAGCCTCCACCGCAGCTCGCTCTTCAACTCCCAATACTCGCCACAGATCGATTTTCTGGCATCGAGTAAGATCCGCTACCACAGCCTGAATCGGCTCGCGAGTCCGGGCAGCAACTAGTTTGTTTGCTAGTTCGATCGTCAATTCGATGGCTTCACACTGGGGATGATCCAAAAATTCCCGCAGCAGCTCGTCATCGATCGCCAAGATGTTCGCCCTCAGATCTTGGGCGATCTCAACTACAGAACGGTGAGCTTTTGTAGCCGAAACGGTTTCGAGCGGCTCGATGTGCGATCCACTATAAGTACTCACAAATTCTAGCTCTGACTCTGACTCTGATTCTAACTTCGGTTCGTTGGCAGAGATTCTCCTTTGGAGAATTGACTCTAATGGAGATTCTGAGTTTAGGAAATCCGAGCTAGAAGTAGATAAATTCTCGTGGTATGAGTGTGAAGAAGTTTGTAAGTCTGGAGAAATTGCGACTTCAGGAACTGGGAAAAAACCTAAATCCAGGAGGGGCGTGAGTTCGGTTATAAAAGCTTCATATATAGAGGGGGTGCGATCGGATTCTGGCTGGGCTTGGATTTGAGCGATTTGGTTTTCTTCGAGACGTTCGCATTCGATCGACTCAATTTGTTGATGGCTAATGGGTTCGGGTCGATCTAGAGGGGGTGCGATCGCAAAGCTTGCCGGGGCAGTCGGATTCGGATCTGCACCTGCTAAGTAGTCTAAATCGATCTCCGATTTGTCACATACTAGGAGGGTTTCATTGACGACTGCTTGGATTTCTGAGATCGGATCTGGCTGGTATCGTGTGGGATGCCAAACAGCGCGGTGTTTGTTGAGAGTATGCGTACTAACACTGATGCCAAATAACTCTTTAGCCTTGGTTTTAATCGCATCGATGCGCCCAGACACTTGGGCGGGTAGTTCCAAGATGGCAGCAACAGCAGCTTTAATCCGCTCTAAAGCAGCTTGAGCTACAGTTTGGTTGTGTAGGTTGATTTGCGATTTGTGGGGGTTGAGACGGGCGACGAGTTGATGGGGGGTAATTCCACATCGAGGCGGAAATCCACAGTATTTGACATAATACTGGTTGTCGATGGTACCGTTCACCCAGTCCCAAATTTTGCGCTCGATCTCGTGTTGATGGCGACAGTATTCCTGGTAGCCCCTGGTTGCGATAATTTTTTGATGGACCCAGTTAAATAATTCTTGTTTGTCTTCTAACCCCTCAAATACGATGCCATAGCAGATGAATAAGGGTAATAACTCGTTGGTTTGATGGTAATCCGTCCAACCGATGTCGAAGGAAAGTTCGAGGTTCTCTTTCCATTCTTGGGCAACTTCAGAGTATTTACTAGAGTGGTGTTGGTATTTAGCAATTTGTTTCTTGAATAGATTGTAAGCCCATTCAAATTTGCTCTCGATCCATTGAATATCGTTGGCAGCAGCCGATCGATCGGCTTCAGCGAGGAACATGCCTAGTTTGCCCTCATCGGTGAGGTTGGCAGCACAAATGAGTTCATCTCCCCATTGGTCTAATAGACAAGCACCACTGTCGGGTTGAAGGGGAAGCCGATGGGCTTTATAGTAGGAGGGTTTACTTTTATCGCTGCTGTATGCTTTGGTGTTAGGAAAGATTTCGATCTGTCCGTTTTTAATCGGGAATTTAGCGTTAATTAGCGTAACGCGAATCAACGCAGCGATGCGGAAGGTTGAAACGGGACGTGGAAAGAAGTAATAGAGGTGGATGCCGCCACTGTGGGAACTCCGGATCGGCACTGGGCATACTAATTCGATCTGCTCTAAGGTCGATAACAGTCGGGCGTATGCCTGGGGATCGTTTTGCGGATGGTAGGGACTATCGATATCGATATCCAACATGGCATAGCGGGTTTTATCGCCAAAGCTAACTCCCAGGAGGCTGAGGTTATCTGAGTAGAGTTTGAGAAATTCACCTTTATTGAGTGGATATTTACGATTTGTGCGCCAGTTCGGTTCGGGAATATTATCGGCGGTGATGAAATTAAAGCCGATGTGAAAAAGTTTAGTCAGTTGGAGTAGATGGGGTGGAAAGATCATGTTTTCTAGTTAAGGTAAATAACTAGGGCTAACAAGATACTATTTTGCCGAGGCGGTCGAAGTTCTACTTTATCTATGTGGTAAGATGGGGCTGGCTGTATAAGAAAGATCTTCAGATTTCCAGCCGCTGTCGAGCGTCGTCTGAAAGCGAGCGCACCCCACAACGCAGTTCGTGTCTACAAATATTCCGCGAACCCCTTATCGATTGAGTCTAGATCGGTGAAATTAATCCCACTGAGGTCGGTGGCAGATCGATCGCACGAATTTTGACTCGATCCCAAATTGTCTGGAGGTAGTTACTCATAACTCGGCACAGTCGGCAACTAGTAATCCAGCACTATCAGAGATAATCCGATTTGGTGGTTTCCTCAAGCCTCAAAAAAATTAATAATTGGCAAAAGTGGCATACAGCAGATGTTTAACGCTCGGTGGGTTAGTAATTTTTGGCAAAACCTACTCAAATGTCGAACCGCATGATAAAGTAGAAATGAAACCCGTCGCCAAACAGATTTCATTTCAAGGCAAATTTAGTAGTCTTGGACTCAGGAAAGCTTAGAATCTCGATTCTGAGCTTTTTTGATCGCCCTATGTGGATGGACGGTAATTGTTGCGTTCGGTATTAGAACTGGATTTTTATTAACAGCCTCCAGGATTATTTTTTTAGACAGTATATCTACAGTACCCGTAACGATACTAGATAGCTCAATTTTTCAAGATTTATACTAATATACGGGTTGCCTAAGACTTTAGCATATTCCGAGTACGAGTTCGACAAAAATTTCACTCTCAACTGCTAATTTGCCGCTACATATAGGTTTGGTGAGTCAGTCTCGCGCTACAATTCTTCATCTTTCAGTGACGCTCGACTTGGGATAGCTACAGGATACGTGTAAAAACCTGCAAGATAGACCTCTAATCCTTACCTAGACTGGCTTTTAAAATCAGGCTTCAGCCTTATAAGCAGTGCCACAAAAAGGACAAAAGCGATGCTTGAGAGAAGCAATCGTTTCCTGGCAATGACTACAACGATCGCGTAGCGCAGAACCACACAGAAAGCAGTATTTAGCCCTCACCTCCATCCAGAGCGGATCTGGCGGCGTTCCAGGAGTCCAGCACGGCGCACAGAACTTGAGCTGAGAAACAGCCACAATCGGAGTACCGCGACAGACAGCCTCTAAATATTCCACCGGAACTTGTAGCGCACTTGCCAAGCCACTTTTACTGTGATAACTCAGTTTGGTGGTCAGCCCGCGTTCGATTTTCCCCACGCTTTGCAAGTGAATCCCAGCAATAGCTGCCAATTCCTTCTGGCTCAAACCGAGCATTAATCGCATCCGTTTGACATAATCACCCACGGTTTCATTAGCGTTAGGCGATTTACTACTTTGGAGAATATTCACAAAACGGTGTTTTAAAATATGTTAACTCAGAACTATACTATGAAAAGTATTATTCAACTTTACTAGTTAAACTGACTGATAAATTGTCTATCCCACTAGCTACAGTCGCCACTGAATTTCTAGAGCGTCCAGGACTCGCTCGAAGCACCGTTCAATCCTATGAACTAAGTCTCATGCCGCTACTGGGAGAATACGGCAGTTATCCGATTGAAATCTTGAGCCGTTCGACACTAGCCAATTACCTAGACAGTTTATCCCATCTAGCTTACACAACTCATCAACGACATCAAGCAATCATCCAAGCCTTATTCAACTTCGCAGTAGAGCAAGGTTACTTGACAGTTAACCCTATTGCCCGACTTCAACGCCGCAAACCCAACCTAGAACGGGGAGAGCATTTGTCAGATCGAGTGATTCGGTACTTATCCCCAGCCCAAATCACCACACTTTATCAAGTAATCGACCATCATAGTCGGACGAAAGCTCTGGTGTACTTGCTACATCGCACTGGTGCTAGGATTGCAGAGGTCTTGGCACTAAACTTATCAGATCTCAATCCCACCCAGCGCAAATTTCAAGTGATTGGCAAAGGAAATAAAATCCGGTGGTGTTTCTACAGTGAAGATGCCGCAACGGTTCTAGAAAAATATCTAAAATACTACCGTCACCCAGAATCAGATGCTCTATTTACCGCCCAAAAACCCGTCACCAAATTAGTTGCCCGACTGAGTTATCGCACAGCACATCGAGACTGGACTAACCTGATTGAGAGCGCACCAGAACTGGATGGGATTAGGATGCACGACTTACGACATACCTTTGCCACCGAGCGAGTCGGCTTGATGGGTATCGAGGAGTTACGTGCCCTGATGGGACATACTAATATTCAAACCACATTACGCTATCAAAAAGTTACTTCCGAACGAGCCGAGATTGTCGCTCAAGCAGCTTTAGATCGACTGCTACAAACCTCAGAAAACAGTCAAATATAGCTGTCAATAAATCTCCTGAAAATAATGTTTGATTGAGATCGATCGTAAATTGACAGAGTATGGCTTATACTCTGCCTTGGACAACTGAGTATTGCCAGATCTGGCTGGAATTCCCAACGGCTTTATGACCGCTATCGAACGCACGGCTTATCCCCGATTCAAATCTCAGGCAACTGTCAAGGAGCTGACCGAACTATATACGCCATCAGCATCTGAGTTAGCATTTGCCCAAACACAGGTCAAGAGTAAACGTGGGCTGCTGCGCTGGTTGGTGATGCTCAAGTCGTTCCAGCGGTTAGGTTATTTTCCACCCTCAGAGGCCATTCCACCAACGGTTGTCGGACACATTCGGGCTTGTTTGAATCTCAGTGCCAATGTCTGTGCCATCCCGCCCGAACGTTCGCGCTACTATTATGCTGAGGCAATTCGAGCTTACTTGGGCGTTCATCCTTACGACCGTAAGGCTCAAACTGCCATTGCGACAGCTATCGCACAAGCGGCCCAGGTGATGGAGTATCCTGCCGATTTAATCAACGTCGCAGTCGAGGAACTGGTCAAAGAACGTTATGAGTTACCAGCTTTTAGTACTTTAGATCGTTTGGTCGGTCATATCCGTACTGTAGTGAATAATCGCTTGTTTGGGCGCATTACCAATGCGATGACTCCCATTCAGCAGGCATTTGTAGATGATTTGCTAGCTACTTCACCCGCATCAGGATTAACCTTCAGTCTGTTGAGGGCACCACCTAAAAGTGCTCGTCTGTCTCACGTTCAAGCACTACAAGCTAAATTCGAGCAGATGCTCTCCTGTGGAGATGTACGCCAGTTGCTCGTCACTATTGCACCTGCTAAGGTCAAATCCTTTGCCGCTCAAGCCAAAGCCTTGGCTCTGACGGACTTGCGGGAGCTGAAACTAGCTAAACGTCGTGCCTTGTTGGTTTGTCTGCTCTACCGCGTCCAAGTCAAAACTCGCGACCATTTGGTGGAGATGTTTCTCAAGCGAGTGCAGAAAATGCACCAGTCCGCCAAAGACAAGCTGGTAAAGTTACGCGAGCAGCATTTAGCTCAGACGGAATCGATGCTGGGAGTCTTAGCTGAGATTTTACAGACATCAGCAGGCGAAACCGATACAGCTAGCTTGGGGGAACGAGTCCAATCTGTGCTGGAAACGCATGGGGGAGCCGTAGCTTTGTTGGAGCAGTGTGAGGAGATTACCGCTTACAACAGTGACAATTACTTACCCCTAGTGTGGCGGTTCTACAGTCGTTACCGTTCAGTGTTATTTCCATTAGTGCGGGGCTTGGAAATCCAATCCACTAGTCAAGATCTCTCGTTGACGGCAGCTTTAACTGTCGTTTTGGCGCATGAAGATCGCCGCGCCAAATGGTTGCCAGTGGATGATTTAGATCTGAGCTTTATGAGCGAACGCTGGCGGCGATTGGTAGTAGAGGAACATGAAGGTAAAGTGCGGTTGGTGCGGCAGCAATTTGAGGTGTGTATCTTCACCTATTTGGCAGCAGAATTCAAAAGCGGTGATGCTTGCGTGGTGGGGTCAGAGAACTATGCAGACTTCCGCGAACAGTTACTATCCTGGGATGAATGTCAGCCGCTATTGGCAGATTACTGCCAACAAACCGGAATGGCTCCTACAGCGGCTCAATTTGTCGAACAGCTTCAGACAAAGCTGACAGAGACAGCCACCACTGTAGACCAAATTTGCCAGGATGGGACGCAGATAACCATTAGTGCAGAAGGCGAACCAGTACTCAAACGAATTGCTGCTGCGCCACCACCATCTGGAGCAGCAGAATTAGAAGCAGAGATTCTACAACGCTTGCCAGAACGGAGTGTGTTGGACATCCTCTGTCATGTCGAGCATTGGCTCAACTGGGTGCGTCATTTTGGCCCCGTTTCTGGTTCTGAGCCAAAGATTGAGAATTCGGTCGAACGGTATATTTTGGCGGTGTTTGGCTATGGCTGTAATCTGGGACCCAATCAAACCGCACGACATACACGGGGGAAAGTCAGTTCGCGGATGTTGGCTTATGTCAATCGCCAACATATCTCCATTCAGCAGCTTGAAGCAGCGATGCGAGATCTGATTAATGCCTATAATCTGCTGGAGCTGCCCAAGTGTTGGGGGACGGGGAAGAAGGCTGCTGCTGATGGCAGCAAGTTTGAGGTCTATGAGAATAATTTGATGTCAGAGTATCACATTCGCTATGGTGGCTATGGGGGTATTGCTTACCATCATGTTTCCGATACCTACATTGCTTTGTTCACCCATTTCATTAATTGTGGAGTTTGGGAGGCGGTTTATATCCTTGACGGCTTGCTCAAGAATACTTCAGATATTCAACCCGATACTTTGCACGCGGATACTCAAGGACAGTCAACTACAGTGTTTGGGTTGTCATATTTGTTGGGGATTAAACTGATGCCTCGAATTCGCAATTGGCAGGATTATAAGTTCTTTCGTCCCAGTCAGGATGCGGCTTACGAGTATATTGACCCGTTGTTTAAGGATGTGATTGACTGGCAGTTAATTCGCACTCATTGGCAGGATTTAATGCGCGTGGTGTTGTCGATTCAGGCGGGGAAGTTTTTACCTTCAATGCTATTACGGAAATTGGGAAGTTACAGTCGAAAGAATCGTCTCTATCAGGCTTTTAGGGAATTAGGTCGAGCCGTTCGGACAATCTTTCTGCTCGAATATATTTCCGACCGTGGTTTGCGACGGGAGATTACTGCCTGTACTAATATCGTCGAAGGCTACAATCATTTCCTCGACTGGATCTTTTTTGGGAAGGAGGGGATTATTACTGAAAACGATCCCGAACAACAAGAGAAGCGGGTCAAGTATCTCGATCTGGTTGCTAGTGCGGTGATTCTCCATAATGCGGTGGATCTGTCTGTAGTCATTCAGCAACTGACGGCTGAAGGGGTCAAGATCGATCGTTCGATGTTAGCAACGCTGAGTCCTTATTTGACGGGTCATCTGAAGCGTTATGGCGATTTTGTTATCGATCTGCAAAGCATTCCTGCGCCATTGGAGGGCGCAATTCATCTCCCGATTGTCTCCGCTCTGTCGGAAGCCAACGACTTGGATGGATGAAAGCTAGTTTAGGCAAGGCTTAGAGGTCTATCTTGCAGGTTTTTACACGTATCCTGTAGCTATCCCTACTATGACAATATCTGCCAGTGCGACTTCCCCGATCGGAATGTCCATTTCGACATTAGCCCGGATCACCCGCGCTGTTTTAGCCTGTAGCCCCATCAGAGCCTGAATTGCCGTTGAAGTTGCGCCCTTAGCACGATTTTCCAACCACCGCCCCAATAGCGTCAAAGTGACGATCGCCGCAGACACTTCATAATAGACTTGGGCTAATAATCCTTGGGTTGTGAAATAAGCAGGATTTATCGTGATCCACAGGGAATAGAAAAAAGCAATATTCGTACCGAGCGAAATCAGCGTATTCATATCCGCCGTGCGATGGCGAAATGCCTTCCATGCCGATTGATGAAATTCTTTGCCTACCCAAAACTGAACGGGTGTTGCCAGAACTAGCTGCACCCACGGGTTTTCTAGTTCGGCTAGAGCACCAGGCAGTCTGACATTGAAATGACCTAATGTGCCCAGCACCAGGAGTACAGTGAGCGTTGCCCCAATTAGCACTCTGCGCTGAAGATCTCGCTCTTGTCTTCGTTGTCTAATATTTTCCGAATCGTCTTCAGGTGCGAGATCGGATGGGATAATTTGAGCCTCATAGCCAATATCAACAACTGCCTGAGTGATAATGTTGATATTAGTCTGCTTGGGATCGTAACGGACGCTGGCGCGATCGCTACTAAAATTGACGTTGCCTTCGACTACCCCTGGCACGCTTAGAATTGCTTGCTCGATGCTATTGGCACAGGAGGCACAACTCATCCCCCTAAGTTTGAGATTTAGATCTTCCATGATTCTATTATTTTCAATTTTCACCGACTGCTAACGCCATCAGTCGTGCGTCCGCTCATCTCGCCTGATTCAATTCGGTAGATAGAAATTACTTCCGCACGTCCCCAAGAATCAATCCAAGTTCGATTAATTGCGGGAGAAAGTGTAGCATCGCGCTGTTTGACGAGTGTCATCACGCGCTCGATTTCCGGCTGCTTGGTGACATGGATGGCTTTTCCCATCACGATTACACTCCGCCAATGCGAGGAGCCATGTATTTCTTCAACCTGGAGGCAAATATCTGAATCTGCGTCCATGTCATGAGTCTTCATACCGACTGTGGTGAACAGATATATGTCCGAATCTTCGAGATAATAGTGCATTGGCATCACACAGGGCTTGCCTTCGTGGATAAAGCCAAGATGACCGTAGCCTACTTTGTGGAGCAATTCATGGATCTCATCCTGTCCCATTTCATCGATATCTAACATAAATTATTCTCCTGAAAATCTAATTTTTGGTATAGTCTCTAGGTCGAGAAAATTGTTAACAAGGATCGGGTATATTGCTACGAAGTGTTACCCCTGAATTCGATAATTTCGCATCATGCCAGCGTCTTCGTGCTCCAATGTGTGGCAATGGTAGGTAAATAAGCCACTATATTTCTCAAATTTCATTAGCAACTTAACTCGCTCACCTGGCATCACCATCACAGTATCCTTGAAGCCCTCATCGACATAGCCATCTTTGACTGTTTGCCATCCGGCGGCAAGTTCTGGCAGCACTTGGCGACTAATGACTTGAAATTTTACCCCATGAAAATGGATGGGGTGCGCCATACCCTTAGCATCCATCATGGCTCCAGGGTTGAGTTTGTTGATAATCTCCCACTGCTCGATCGAATTTAGCTTAACGGTTTCCTGCGGTGTGGCAGTCGTCATTTCAAAGGGCTGCCCATTCATCACCCATTTCATCCCTTGGAGTGAAAGCTCAACCGGACGTGGTTGGGCGGCATTGGTGGCATCTGCTGGACGTAATAAGGGCAGGGCTGCTAGTTTGCTGGGGAGTTTCAGAGTTTCTGTTTCTGTCCGCGCAATCTTGACGTTAAACAGGGTCATCGCCGCACCAAGTTCAGGAGCATTATTAGAACTCATTCCGCCCATGCTGCTACCGCCGACATTCTCGGCTCCTGAAAATACCAGACTATTGAGAGCTAATTCTGTCCCAACTTTTAACTTACTAAAATCTGCCCAAACATCGACCCGCTCACCTGGAGCCAGCATCACATATTTTCTTTGTACAGGCTGAGTCAGTAAGCTCCCATCGGTGCCAATAACGGTCAATGGACTCCCATTACTCCATGCTAGCTTGTAGATACGTGAATTAGAACCATTGAGGATGCGGAGACGGTAAACTCGTGTTGCCGCAGACAGAGTGAAGTTGGGCTTGCCATTGACAAAGAGCTGTTCGCCCAAAAAGCCCATCATACTACTCATGTCACCCATGCCGTTACCAGACTGACTGGAGTTGCCCTGTGACATGCCACCCATCCCACCCATGCCGCTATTACGAGGAGTACCGATTTTGCTGCCCAAATAAAGGAGTTGATTATTGGCATCTAAGGTACGATCTTGGAGGACGATCGGCACTTCATAAGCCCCTGAAGGTAGATTGAGAGCGGTTTCTTCGGGATCTGTGACAATGAATAGCCCAGCAAGTCCAGCGTAGGCTTGTTGCCCTGTCAGCATGTCTGGATGAGGATGAAACCAATTCATCCCCGCCTGATTAATTACCTCAAACTCGTAGACGTAGGTTTGCCCAGGATCGATCGCAAACCGAGGATGTCCATCCATATCTTCTGGCAAAATTAGACCATGCCAATGGACGATACTAGTTTGCCCTTGGGGAAGATTGTTTTGAAAGTTAACCCGCACGCGCTGACCTGTCTGAACGCGAATAATCGGGCCTAAATAACTATCGGGAATGGCAGTCAAGCTAGTTGGGTCGCCTTTGACTAGGGTTGCTGCATACGACCAAACTTGGGTCGGTTCTCCAGCGAGGATTTGCACCGTTTTCGGTGCAGCCTGAAGGTTAATTTCCAGATCGGGAATGAATTTTGGATTTGGGGTGCGGGCTACGGTGTTATTCTCAGGTATTTTCGTGGTAGAAGATTGAGACGAACAACTCGATAGTAGGCTGTGAATGCCACTGCTAAGGATCAGTCCGCTGGCAATGCCACCCCCTCGGATGAAACTGCGACGAGTGAGGGGGTATTGATGACTGCCTGTAGGGGGCAGATCGTTCTTATTCATGAAGGTACCATTAAGGTTATTTTGTCCGATTAGATCTTATCGATCGAATGTTATTGAGATAGTAAATCTAACTTAACTTCCAGTTTGACGGCTTGAGATGAAATTCCAATGAATTTAGCTTAGGCTGTCAAACTATTTCTACAAGAATTAGTCGAAAATACCTTATAAGATAGTTTTGACTAGAGATTTTAGAAAATACCACTCCTCAATAATGATGCTTAGACACCAAAGGCTTGTTTTACCTGACCCGACCAAGTTTTGATACGTGACTCGGTTAAATCTCCTTGATTATCTTCATCGAGAGCTAAACCGATGAATTTACCATCCCGGACACCCCGTGACTCATTAAAGTCATAGCCATCAGTCGGCCAAGCACCGACAGTTTTGCCACCTAACGCACTAATTTTTTCTTCGAGAATGCCGATTGCGTCCATGAAGCTATCTGGGTAGCCAGTTTGGTCGCCAACCCCAAAGTAAGCTACTGTTTTACCTGTAAAATCAATGTCATCCAAGTCTGAAAAGAAGTCTTCCCAGTCGCTCGACAACTCACCGACATTCCATGTTGGTGCGCCGATAATCAGGTCTTGATAGTCAGAAAAATCATCACCTGTGACATCTGCTATTTCATGAATATCGACAAGATCGGTACCTAGTTGCTCTTGAATCATCGAAGCGATCGATTCTGTTTTGCCTGTTTGGGTACCATAAAAAAGACCAATTTTAGACATATATTTGCTCCAGTAAATAGATTAAATTTGCCAGTTCGGAACTTTAACTTTACTAAGCTACTTGGTAGCCAGCCGCTGTAATCGCACTCTCAACCGCTACTTGAGAGGCTTTAGTCTCAATCTTGACTTGCTTAGTTTTGGGATCGGCTTGCACGGTTGCAGTCGGATCGATTTTCTTTACCGCTGTGGTAATGGTTTCGCCGCAAGCACCACAAGCCATGTTCGGAATATTTAGTTCGATAGTCATTTGTCGGTAGCAGTCGATGACTGTGTTTGAAATGTACTTACTTTTATTCTTGACTCTCTAGTTGACTAGAGAGTCAAGAGGATAATGAACTTTAATTTGGAAATAGTTAGTTACAGAGCAGCTTTATACCAAGTTTGATACCATTTCTGCATCTGCCCGATCTCAGCAGTTTGAGCTTTGACAATCGACTGAGCCAATGTCCGAATTTCTGGCGATTTGGTCGTCTGCAACACCATCTGACTCATCTGAGCTGCTGTCCGGTGATGGACACTCATCTGCTGCAAAAATTCTTTATCAAAATCGGCGGCGTTTTTGAGAGCATTCATATCCATTTTCATGCCACTCATGCCATTCATGCCATTCATCGAATTGGCATCCTTGCCCATCATGCCACCACCCATTGCCATCGCGGGAATTTCTGTGCCATAGGCTGTCTTATAAAGGGCTGCCATTGTTTGAATCTCGCTTTTTTGGTCTTTGATAATCGATCGAGCGAGTTGCTCGATTTCAGGACGCTTCGCACGGGTTAGGGCTAAATCCGCCATTTCAAGTGCTTGCTTGTGATGGGCAGTCATCATCGTCAGGAAATCTCGATCGGAGATAGTTTGGCTAGATGAGTTTGGAGATGAACTTACAGATGGATCGGTCGTGGGTGTAGTATCTGTTGTTGACGGCGATTGCGCTGTGCGATCGGCACATGATGCCAATCCGCCGCTTAAGAAGATAGCAGCAATCGCCAATCCTCCCCATATTTTCGGTGGAACTGCTACTGGATTTGCCATTGTTCTGCGATTCTCCACGGGAGAGGCTTTGCCAACGATGGAGGATTTAGCTTGGTTGTTACGCTCAGTCATAATTTTTAGATATTTTGGTTGGGTAGCGATGGGCAGATTCCTCTCGATCTGATTGGCATTCTATGGCGGAGCCTTGCCCTGGGCACTACGAAAGGATAACTGCGATCTTTTGGGTCTACTTACTTTCTATTCTTGACCCTCTAGCTAACTAGAGAGTCAAGAAGAATCGCCGAACGTTAGATTAGTAATTTATTACTAATGTGCCATCGACATTTGACGGCAGGACTCGGCACAGCGACGACAAGATTCGGCACAGCGACGGCAATGCTCGTGGTCGTGCTTGGCACATTCAGTAGCGCAGCGATCGCAAGCATCAGCGCAAACCGCGCACAGTTGCAGATGTAGGTCAGAAGTGCGACTCATAAATCGGGCACAAAGAGCGCAAAGATCGGCACAATCGCGGCAGGCTTTGATGCAAGCAGCCATCATCTGCACCATGTCACTGTCTTGACCCAAACACATGCGGAGGGAACCTCCGCGTGATTTGGGTCGCTATCCAGACACGCAGTGGCGCAAAATTCACAGTCTTGAAGGCATTTTAGGCAGGCTTCAATACAAGCTTCGAGTTGAGAGTTACGAGATTGAGTAGTAGTCATAAGCTTACTCCTTAAAAAACGTCTACAAACATTTTGATGTTTGCCTTCTTAAGCTTCACAAATAATCCTTAGTAAATAAATCAGCCTATTGGCATAGATTATTTGGTTTATTTATTATTTTTAAGACGTTTAAAAACATTATTTTTTGTCTTATCACATCAAGATGAAATTAAGATGAAACCATGAATTTGCTTTGACAAATATTAGCAATTGAGCTTGTTGGTTTTTGTCAAAAGTTACTACTAGCGTCACTTTTTACATCACAGATTTTTATTCCAAATATTATTTCAAATCAGTTATTGACTCTATAGTCCAGTAGAGACTTTATAATGAATGTAACAATTTAGAATAGGAAATTATCAGAGGTAATTATGTCGAAACAAATTAAACTAGCGATCGGATCGATCTTGGCATTAGCCACATTAGGATTAATAACAACTGGGGCGGCTTCTGCTCAAGAGCGCAGTTGCGGTGGTTGTTGTAAGAAAATGCAGCAGTCAGAGAAAATGCAGTCACCAGTTAGCACGCCATCTTCATCTTATTCACCAGGTTATATCCGAGGTAAATAAATAACGATCTTAGTCTTTTAATGAGAGTGAAAATACTTTCATTAAAAGACTAAGATCGTTGGCAGAAAAATGAAGACGAACGCTCGAAATTGATATTTTATCTACAGAATTAATTGACAGTACTAGCTTCTAGCGATATCAATTCTTCAATTAGAGTGCAGACACTTTCACTATTAGGAAGATCTTCAGGATAGGTAGACCATCGTTCGCGGTGACTTTCCAATCTTTGTTTGGATTCGAGCAGCTTTTGAATCTCGATGTCTAAATGACTAATTTTTCGATCGATTAAATCTTTGACAATCGAGCAGACGGCTGTACCTCGATTGTGAGAATTGAAAATTCCTTGAATCTCAGTTAAAGAAAAATTGAGAGTTTGAGCTTTCTTGATGAACAGTACTCGTTGCACTGCATTGTCATTGAAGTAGCGATAGCCGCTATCACTCCTGAGTGCTGGTTGCAGTAAGCCTAAGTTTTCATAGTAACGCAGGGTGCTAACTGTCACTCCCGTTCGCTCTTTTAGATCGCCAATTTTCAGCATTGGTTCTATCGTATATAGTTCGCCTATCTCTGTTGACTCTCAAGCCAACTAGAGGGTTTATGATTGGAGAGTACTCAAGGATAATAGAAATATGACTGCTAAAAATATTTTCAAAGCAACAGTAGCTGCTGTAGCTATTGCCGTTGTGACTGCTGGAGCTGCTTTTGCTGCTGACTGTGGTTGTGGTAAATGTGCTAGTGGTTGCGATTGCGGCAGTGGTTGTAGTATGCCTAAAGTTGCACCTCGTCAATAACTCTCGTAAGTAGGAGGAATCGCTCGTACATTCCTCCTCAAAAATGTATTTTAGTTATCGAACGAAATTGAAGCGACCGTCAGCTTGTTCGCTACCGATCGTTGCAGTAATTTTGACTTGATATTGACCAGTAACTTTCTCTTTTAATACTGCGGCATAATGTTTACCACTGGCATCATAACTAAGTGGAATAGTTCTCAGTTTGCCATCTGGTAATTGGACATCAGCAGTAACTTTTGCATTAGCAACAGCTTCATGATTGTCACCTTTTTGAAGGTATAAATCTAAGTGAGTTTCACTAGTTCCCTTCTCTGGAACGAACTCTAAGTGATATTTACCCGATTCTACTACTTGTCCACCATTACTCTTCCCACCCTCACTACTTTGGGTTGTAGCTGTGGTTGTAGCTGGAGGTGTAGTTGGTACTGGAGATGCTGTTTCGGCTGAAGGTGTAGTAGCATTTGGATTCGCCGAATCGCTAGTTTTTGCCTCTTTGCTACAGGCTCCAAGTAATAATAGTCCAGAACTAGCTAACACAATAATTCCTGAAGTTAATGGTCTCATGTTTCACACTCCTAATTAAATATTTTGCTCGGATAAATATACTTCAGCAATAAAATCGATCGACCTATCCGCAGCTATGTCATGAATATAATATGCAGACATTGGCATCTGCATATCTAGCTTTAGATTACAAAATCAATCTGCTTGGGGAAAATACGCTGTGCCAATAAAATTGGTTAGCCCATCTATAGTCTTGCCATAAACAGAATAGACAGACGATTGGAGCAGCATATTACGGTTTACACCATTAAAATCAATCCGTAATTTAGTATTAGGTGAGATCGGTTGACTGAAATTGATTAGCAGCCATCGACCTTGACGGGAAATTGGGGCTGGGATTAGTCTATTTCCATCTGTAATTTCAATTTTGCTAGTTTGAAGCTCAAAATTTCTAGGAATATCAATCCATAAGAGTGTTAATGCTTGACTGCTTGGGGGCACATGGACTTGAATAGTCTGGCGGACAGTCGCCCACCTAGTATTAGGAAACTCAAATTTACTATCTACATGGGGTGAAGTACTGTCATCACCATTAGCACTTGCATGGTTGCCAAGATTAACTGCTGTAGTTACTAGACCCCAAGTAGCGATGAATAGCCAGATTTTTTTCATTGCTTTAGACTCTCTTACCTCTCTATATATCAAATATAAATAGCTAAGATGAAATCCAGATGAAATAAAGAAATCTAGCTACTATTAGATTGATTGTCTAGCATCTATGAGGTCTGAACATATAGAAATTGAGATGGTATCTAGCAATATATCCCAGCTTTTAGGAAGCAAAAACAAAAATAGTTGCACTTAATTATCTTCATTTTTACTCTCTTCATCAGTCCGAGTTTGAGCTGGAGGTGCAACTTTTGCTAGAGATGTCACAGCATCAGTGCTAGCTGAATCGCTAATCGGTGTCTCAGGAATACTAATTCCCAAGAATAGCCCACACATAGCGATAATAATAATTATTAAATCCATAAAATTGGAAGTTTCTAAAATTAAATTAAACTCCCCTTTGATCATTTCATATATTAATATTCCAGCACTAACAAGTACGATAAATCTTAAAAATAATGAATGCATTAGATGACTATGCCTGGATATTTCGCTGGACACTAAAATCGATCCGCTCGTTAGCGGAGCCTCTGCATTGACGATAGCCTGCCGTCAGGCACAGGCAGACGCTGTGCGTTGGCGGAGCCTCTCCTGTGGAGAAACGGCTTTGCCGAATCGAAATAGCCTCTACCGACAAAACTGCTTTGCCCATTTACAGATTTGCCATAGACAAAATATTCAGGCAATCGCACCAGCATATTGCGATTTGTACGATCGAAATCAATTCGCAACTTTGTATCGGGAACGATCGACTGCTTCAATTTGATTTGTAGCCACTGACCTCGACGGGAAATTACCGCAGAAATCGTTTGTGTATGTAGCGTCGGCTTTGCCGAATCTCGTTCGCTAAGCGTCGGCTCTGCCGAATCGGTAATTTGAATTTTGGCAGTTTTGGGCTTGAAATTTTCAGGAACACAAATCCATAATTTTGTCAATATTTGACTATGACAGGGCACATGAACTTGAATAGATGGACGAACCATTGTCCATTCATTGTCGGGATCGAATTTACCATCGACATCCAGTGAAGGGCGATCGGTATTATTGACATTTAGATAATTACCAGTGTTAGAGGTGGTAGTCGCTCTACATAAAGAATTGAGGTTCTCCAGTACCTAATGTGCTAATTAAATGAGAATCGAGGCAGTACAAGAGAAAGAAAATAAAATAAATATGTCAAAACTGCTGACGAGGAGAGGAAAAGCAAGATAATGAAGAGAGGAAGAAATAGTAAGAAGAGCGGCGGGCAGGGCAAGTGGCAACAAAAAAGGAACTCAAGCTACTAACGGAGCTATTAGGAATAGAAGGAATGCGAGTAGAGTCGCAGCGACAATATGAAGGAATAGGCATCATCTTACAGGTAGAAGCAATAAAGAAAGAAAGCAAATGCCATAGATGCGGAACGAAGAGTAGTAGCTTACATCAGAATAATAGATACATAGTAAAAGATTTGCCGTGGGGAGAGCAGCAAGTTCACCTAGAAATAAACAGAAGACAATTTAAATGTAAAAAATGTCAAAAACCATTTAGCGAACAACTAGAATTTGTTAAAGGCAGAAGAACATATACTTCAAGACTAGCTAAAAAAATCCTAGCAGAAGCACTAGAAGGAGATATTCAGAGCGTAGCTAGAACAGGAGTAATGACGACAGCAGAAATAGAGAGAATAATTGAAGACGCAGCAGCAGAGCTAAACGGAGAAAAGCCAACGGATTTAAGAAAACTGGGAATAGATGAAATAGCAATGGTAAAAGGACAAGGAAAATATTGTGCAGTATTAGTAGATATAGAGCGAGGAAAATTATTAGCAATAATCGAAAGCAGAAAGAGTGAAGAAATAGAGAAAATCCTGAAAGGATGGGGGACAGAGGTACTGGAAAGGATCGAAGAAGTCAGCATAGACTTATGGAAAGGGTATAAAAGCTTAGCGATAGAAGTGATGCCTAATGCTCAAGTAGTAGCAGACAGATTTCATGTAACAGCGCAAATAAATAGTGAGTTAGATAAGCTGAGAAAACAAGAAAAAAGAGCGATAGAGGCTAAACTTAAATCCGCAAAGACATTAGAGCAAAAGAATGAATACACTCGGCAATTGGCAGTAATAAAATCGAGTAAATATGCGCTGCTAAAAAATGAAAAAGAGTTAAGAGAGGAGAAAGAACAAGAGAAGCTCAAGCAGGTTAGAGAAGAATTTGCCAACATTAGGGCAGCACATCTACTCAAAGAAAAATGGAGAGAGATAATGGAAAAAACAACATCGTGGATGAGAGGACTATTGAAAATTAGACATTGGCTGGTAAGAGCCAAGCAGCATTTGCCAAATAGTTGTGGCACAATCTCGCGATGGTTAACAGAGATAGTTGCTTACTTTGATGAGCGAACTACTAGTGGTGTAGTTGAGGGAATTAATAATAAGATTAAGCTCATCAAGCGTACTGCTTATGGCTTCACTAATTTCAACAACTTCCGAAACAGATGCTTGCTAACTTGGAGATTCAATTATTGATTTAGCACATTAGGTACTGGAGAACCAGAATTGATAAATCGTAAGATTTTTGTCATTACTTTAACTTCTTACTCTATAACGACTATAAATACCCAAGATGAAATCCAGATGAAATCACTTGTAGAAGCTACTTTTTAATTTACACTCGTCTCAAGGTATAATGCTAGATCTAAAAGCGATCGCTATTTCTAGTTGAGAGAGAAAGCTCTCTAACATGACCTCCATTTTGCTATAGTCTTCCATCTGCTTTAATCTTTTATGTTCGTCCATAGCACTTTGACAAGCGACCGCAGCAGCACCAAGACGAACTATTTTTTGCTCGGCTGGAGTTAGATAGTCATATCTTTTTTGCTCTAATTCGCGGTAAATTTCTAAGCTTGTCGCCATTTAACGATCCATTTCAATAAAGTAGATCTATCTAAAATTATTCATTCAACTCGCTCCCTGGATGAGGGGGTGCTAGTACCACCCTGCCCGTATATAAAATAAATACACCCCCCTCATTGACGAAGCGGTCAAACTCAATTAAACATATTTAGTCAAATCGAGCCATCTTGAATGTGAACTTTACGCTCGGTTTAAGTAGCGACTTTCGGTGTACGATCGATATGGAGAGGATCGAATAAATTCATCTATTCAAGAAGATAGCACTCACTTGACAGACAAAACTTCAATTTCAATATAAAGGATCGTCATAGGGAGGAATGGAATCGGTTTGTGCAACTAGCGATCGATCGATAACCGATCGCTGACTATCTAATTTAGTCCCCAAACGCAATCCTAAAATTTTATTGGGGTTCTTAATTGGGAGCGAATTAGTCAAGATTGTTTTCGTGCAAGTTTTTTTCATTATTGCGATCTTCTGATTTGGATACTAATCACTATAAATGTTCATTATGAAATTTAGATGAAATTTCAATCGATTAATAAATGTAAAATACCTGAAGGGGTGTTTGTCACCCCTTAAATCATAGCTAGATATCGATCGTAGAAATCTAAGCCACGAACATAACAGTCAATCTCATGGTGATTTATCCTGATATATTGAGAAATCAATTGATATTATTATTTTATCGACAAAGTTGACGATCTCAATCGGGTAACTTTTCAGCTACATCTTTCCGTTGCGAAAATCCCCAAGCAAAAACAATACCGACGATCGCAACTACTAATATTTCAGGAATCTCTTGTTCGGGAAATACTGCTCTAACCAAAAGTTTGATGCCAACTAAACCAACCGTAATATAACCAGCATCTTCTAAATAAGTATACTCATCTAGCCAGCGAATAAATAATCCTGCCATAAACCGGAGCACAATAATCCCGATTGTCGCACCGCTAATTACCAGCCATGTATCTGTAGATACAGCAATCGCAGAAGCGACACTATCTAGAGAAAAAGCTAAATCAGTAATCGCGATTGTTGGAATTGCTTGCCAAACATTAGTAAATTTCGAGCCATGAGGCTTACCATCTTCACCATCTTTAGAAGTAAAATACTGAAATACCAACCACAGTAAATAAGCAGCACCTAAAACCTGAAATTGCCAGTAACGTACTACCCAGGTAGCGGCTAAAATCAAGATCATTCTGAGGATATAAGCGAGAATCAGACCGATATTTAATGCCTGACGGCGTAATTTATCATCAGCTAATCCTTGAGAAATCGAAGCTAGAGCGACGGCATTATCAGCAGATAATACTGATTCTAAAGCAACCAGTACTAGAAGCAATATTGATGTATTTAGATTAAAGCTTAATGGTAAATCGAGCATTTTATCAATTGTATAATTTTAGAGATAAAGATATCGATCGAGAAATTGAAGCAGATCGATATAGTTTACATGTGCATGAAAAATTGTTCTGCTTTCGGTTCTTCCACTTTTTTCGGGAATAAATGCTTCCCAAACTTGGCATATAGAGCGGGTAATACCAATAACGTAATCGCCGTAGAAGTAAACAAACCACCAAATACAACGATCGATAGAGGCTGTAATAATTCCTGTCCCGATCCACCTTGGAATACCATCGGTGCTAAACCCAACCCTGAAGTTAAAGCTGTCATCAAGATCGCATTTAGTCGCTCCATCGAACCTTTGACAATGATGTCCTTCATAGGCATTCCTTCGGCGTATTTAGTATTGTAGTTATCTACTAGTAATAACCCGTTCCGAGTCGCCACCCCAAATAAGGATACAAATCCCACTAGAGACGCTATTGAAATTACACCACCCGTCAGAGCCACAGCAATTACCCCACCTACCAAAGCAATTGGTAAGTTAATCATAATCATTAGTGTTGATGGGATAGATTTAACAGAAAGATACATCAGGACGGTAATGGCAACAAACGCGATCGCGCCAAAAACTAAAATGTTTTTAGTGGCACGTTCTTCAGCTTCAAACTGACCTGCGTATTGAATAAAATATCCCGTCGGCAATTGAATGTTGCTTTTAACTTTAGCTTCGATCTCAGAAACGATCGAGCGGATATCGCGACCTTTGGCATTGGCTGATACGACGATTAAGCGCGAAACATTTTCTCGATTGATGGTATTTGGCCCTTTCCCTTGCTCGATCTTAGCGATACTAGCTAACGGGATTTTTTGATTATTGGGAGTATCGATTAAGAGATTGCGAATAGTTTCTAGACTCTGCCGTGCTTCGGGTTTCAACCAGACAACCAAATCGAAAGATTGTTGATTTTCGAGCACTTTAGAAACGACCCTACCATTGAGGGCAGTTTCAATCGTCTCAGATAAATCCCCTACTGTATGCCCGTAACGACTGGCAGCATCGCGATCGAATTTAATTTGAATCTGCGGTACTGGCAATTGGGGTTCGAGTTGTAAATCGACGACACCATCGACTGTTGCCATTTGTTTTTCTACTTCTTGGCCGATTTTCCGTAACTCGGCTAAGTCAGAACCGAAAATTTTCACCGCGATCGAACTTCGCACCCCTGATAAAACTTCATCCATCCGATGTTGTAAAAATCCACCGATATTTGCGGCTGCACCTGGGATTTTCTCGAATGCTTTTCGCATTACTTTAAGCGATTCCTCCCGATCTTCCATCCCGATTTTACTTATTTCGACATCAACGTGAGCCAGATTCACACCTGCGGCATCAGAGTCACCAGCGGCTCGTCCGGCGCGAGTTTGAATGAATGTAAACCGCTTATCATTTTTCAATGACTCTTCGACCACATGACCCGCTTTGGTGCTAACTTCGAGGGAAACAGTTGGGTAAGACAGTAATGTGTTTACCATCGTCTGTTCTTGAAACTCTGGTAAAAATGCTCTGCCAAATGAAGGAATGACTACAATTGATGCGACGGTTAAAACTGTGGCAGTCCCCATGATTAATAGGGAATTTTTCATCGCGAAATTCAAGCACGCGTTATAAATTGCCTTGCAAAATCTCGCCAGCCACGGTTCTCGTTGTGATACCTTAGTAGCAGGTAGTAAAATCGCACACAAAGCCGGAGAAACGAGTAGAGATTCTAAACTAGAAACGACAACTACTGCTAAATAAGCAATTCCCATCGGCGTGAAAATCTTCCCTTCAATGCCTGGTAATGTAAAAATCGGCGAGAAAACAATAATCCCAATAATCGTCGCGCCCAAGAGCGAATCGCGAACTTCTTGAGAACCTTCAAAGATGATTTCTAGCGGGGTGAGTGGATTACCCTCAGCTTTATTTTCGCGCAAGCGACGATAGGTATTTTCACCATAAACGATCGCATCATCGATCGCCGTCCCAATTGCGACCGCCAAGCCGCCTAATGTCATGGTATTCAAACCAACTCCCAACCATGACAGTACCAACATCCCAAATAGTAATGTTAAGAAAAAGTCTAATAAACACACCGTCAGAATTCGCCAATTCAATAGAAATGGAATCAGAATAATCGCCGCGATGATACTGCCTTGAATCAACGAAGAACGCACGTTATCGACGGAAGATTCGATATAACTATCTTGACGAAAAGTGGTCTTAACTTGAATATCTTTGGGCAAGCCAATTTTAAGTTCGGCGACCGCTTTTTCCACCGCACGGCTGACAGTTGGCGTATCGAAGCTGGGCTGCTTATTTACCATCACGATAATTGCTGGCTTACCATTAAAACTGCCATCGCCGCGTTTTAATGCCGCACCAATTTGGACATCGGCAACATCTTGCAATCTGACGGGGGTGCCATTACGGGAGACAATCGTCGATTTTTGGAGATCTTCGATCGATTCGATCCTACCGATGCCCCGAATCAATTTCTCGGTATCGGGAGTAATAAAAAAGCCACCTGCGGCATTGACATTCGCTTTTCTAGTCGCTTGGGCAACTTGGTCTAGAGTAATATTAAAAGCTGCTAATTTAACCGGATCGACTAATACTTGAAACTGTCGCTCGTCGCCACCAAACACCAAAACTTGACTGACTCCTGGCACGGCTAGGAGGCGATTTGTCACTTGCCAATCGACAATCCGCCGAGCTGCCATTAAGGAATTTGGACTAGCACTCTGCTCGCTATCGGCGACGGTAAAAGCGTACTGCACCACCAACCCGACAGGAGAAGTGGTGGGAGACATTTGGGGCGGTTCGACTCCTGGCGGTAGTTTACTGACAGCTTGTTGCAGTCGCTCGGTAATCAGTTGCCGCGCCTGATAAATGTCAGTTGACCAACCAAAGACCGTCCGCACTACTGAAATTCCTGCCGCACTCGACGAACGCACGGCAGTGACTCCAGGCGTACCGTTAATCGCACTCTCGATCGGTAATGTTACTAGCGATTCTACTTCCTCTGGTGCGAGTCCGGGGGCTTCGGTTTGGATTTCCACTTGCGGCGGCGCAAAAGCTGGCAACACATCCAGCGGCATCTGGGGAATGACATAAACCGTCCACAATGAGACGATAACAGCGGCTATTACGACCAGCCAGCGACGGTTAATTACCCACTGAACGATATTTCCGAGCATTTTTAGTGTTAGATATGAGGATAAGTATCAGCGTAAAATTGCAATCATAACGACGATTGCACTCAATACCACCAGCCACCGCTGTGCGATCGACCATTTAATTAGCGAACCGAGCGTAAAAATAATTAATAGTCAACGATCTTAATAAAACCAGCCGATATAGGGAGGTTCGGCATCATCATCATCTTCTGTCTCCTCGATAACGATCGGCCGATCTCGATCGGGATCTGACTCTGACATTGATAATTCATCGGCGGAAGTAGCTGGCACTCGTGCCTGTGAATCCATTGCAGCGGCTGCCATGCGATCGCGTTTGTTACCAAGCCACAAGGCACCACCGATAATAACGCCCAAGAATGGGAATAAACCCCAAATTAGATTGACAGTAAGTGTTTGATTCATAACAGCAGGATGGGTTGTTCGCTGGGTTAATCGTTCGCCACAGCCACCAGCTAAGTTTCAGGTAATTTCGGTCGCACCTGTCTAGGTAAAACTTGGCAATCGATATCGATACCGTGCTAGCGAGTCAGCGATTCTCGTTCCGAGAGGCTTCGCCAACGTCTCGCGAAGTAGCACCGATCTGTGGATAGTAACTGGAGTTTGAATTATTATGCTGTTTGGGATCTGCCTCAATTGCGGGTATTTCCTCATTGGGCAGATAATTCAGTTCGTCCTCTGGCTCGATAAAATCGGTTGAGCCAGTCGCGTTCCGTTCGCTTCTTTTCTTTAACCACCAAGCACTACCGCCCAGAATGCCCGCAACAGGTACTAATCCCCAAATGAGATAAGTTGGTATTTGGTTTAGACTAACAGCTTCAGGTTTGGCTGCTGTTGTTGTTTTCTCCTCACTAGCTGGCTTCTTTTTTAAAGATTGGGCATAGAGTTGAGGCGCGCGTTTATTGACGACCAGATCGCCAGCAAATAGTCCGGTCTTGACTTCGACTAGATCGCCAACAGTTTGTCCGAGGGTGACGGTTGTGGGCTGATAGCTGTCGCCACTTTTGACATATACTAATTTCTCTTGGTCTGCTTCTACTACCGCACTAGCCGGAATTACGACGACAGGGGTAGTAATTTGACTTGTCGCCAGCTTGATTTCAGCGAAAGTTCCGGCTTTGAGTAGCCCCTGGCTATTATCTAAGGTTGCTTGAACGGGAACTACGCGGCTCTGTAAGTCCACGGCTGTCCCAATTCGCGAGATTTGACCTGAAAACACTTTATCCGTCATTCCAGGCACTTTCACAGTGACCTGCTGACCGATTTTTAATCGTCCTAAATCCCGCTGGTAGATATTTGCCGTTGCCAACACCTGGCGATCGTCGGTAATCGTCATTAACCTCGCACCAGCATCGGCGACAGACTGCCCGATCGTGATTTCGCGATCGGAGATCGTCCCATCGATTGGAGCGGTAATAGAGACAATGCCCTCAGCATTCGCCCGATTTCCTAGTTGTGCCAGTCGCCCCTGGTAACTAGCATCGCTGAGCCTGAGCTGAGTTTGCGCGGCGGTTACGGCAGAGTTCGCTCTTTGGAATTGCGCTTGGGCTTCGACTACCGATTTTTGGTTCATCGCTCTGGCCAATTGCCCTGTGGCTTCGGCTACCTGCTTTTCGGCATCCCGCAATTCTCGCAGGGGCAGATCTGTCTCAGCTTTTCGCAAATCCGTTTCAGCTTGGGCTACTCCTGACTGACTTTGCGCCTTGACTAATGCAGTTCGCGCCTCGGCTAGTTTAGCCTGAGATTCCAACATCTGACGGCGTGCCAGTGCCCCACTCTTAACTAGTTCTACATCCTTTTGGTACCGTTCCTGGGCTAACTCTAGTTCGGTTCGAGCGGAGCTAATCTCAGCGGCAGCAATTTGTTGTTGACGCTGATAGCTATTTTTCGCCGCGCGGACGATGGAGCCACTTTTGACTAGTTGTTGTTCTCGCGCCAACCTAGATTGAGCCGCAGTTAATTGACTCCGCGCCTGATTGGTTTCAGCGGTGGCGATTTCGACGATTTTTTGGTAGCTCTGTTGAGCGAGGTTGCGATCGGTTTGAGCTTGTTGGAGCAGAGCAAGAGCTGCCGATCGTTTTTCGAGGGAACTGGTTCGTAAGTCGTTGAGTTCGGGACTAGAGAGCGTCGCGAGGATTTGCCCTGCTTTGACTCTTGCCCCAGGCTGTACTAATAGTTGTACGAGTTTGCCCCGAATCGGTGCGGTGACTTCTACTTTTTTGCTGGGTAATAATTCGATTTGCCCAGTAGCAGAAATTTCGACATTCAAGCTTTGTTTTTTGGCGGCGACTGTTTGCACGCCAATCTGTTGAGCGGTTGCACCATCGACCTGCACCTTGGTACTTTTCGTTCCTTCTTGAGAGCCAAATTCGTCACCATGCCCACCATGAGCGAGTGCTGATGGCGATACTAGCGAGATCCAGACGGGTAGTAATAGCCAGCTTAACCACCCCACTGCGCGGACGGCTGGAGTGAGATTTGACGATGAAGCTATGTGTGATTTGGTATTTATAGCCATAGTTGCTCAACTAAACGCCGATAGTTCCTAGTTTTACAGTGCTAGATGAAAACCAGATGAATTCATTTAAATTTCACGAACGGGTTTTAAACTGAGTATCTGACTGAGCCAATGGCAAGTTGTGACTAGTGCCTAATGTTGAAAGCAATTCTTTAACACAGTCGCTGGAGCAAGAGCAGCTTCCGATCTAAATACCCGATCTCTTAGACAATCGAACATGCTAACTCTAATTAAATTCATTCATCTATTAAATACAAGGAGCCAATCTTCACAGGAGATTTTGCACCAACAGACAAATTTACAAACTAGTCGCCTTCCAATTGAAGCTGAAGCACCTCCACTGAATAATCACCAAATTGCGAGCGGATTTCAAATAATTTGGGCGATTATTGTGTTGGGTTTGGGCGGATTAGGCAGGATCGAACCCACTCAGGCAAAATCTCTGGTAAGCGATAAATCGTCACAGATTCTCGCCCAAACTACTCCTGCGACCCCAACACCTAACATTAATACCAAGATTCAAAATAACCTCAATCTTCCCACAACAGGTAATGAGGTTCAGATTACTGGTAACAAATCTCTCACTCTGAAACAAGCGATCGACATCGCATTTGGTAACAATCGGGAAGTTCAAGCCGCTCGGCTGATAGTAAATCGCTCTCAAGTCGGAATTAGTGAAGCCCAAGCCGCTCAAGCAGTGCAAGTAGGATTGACAAGTACCCTCCAAAATCAAGGATCGCCATTAATTATTGGGACACAATCACAATTTGGCAGCAACACTAGTACAAATATCCAAGGTGGACTTCAAGCCACCTATAATATCCTAAGCGCAGGTCGAAATCAGAGTAGTGTTCGCGCCGCCGAAGAGCAAGTTAACTTCGACAGGCTCGATCTAATTCGGGTCGAACAATTGGTACGCAGTCAGGTCATCACTGCATACTACGACCTCCAAGCCGCCGATTCATCAGTTATCATCAATCAAGCCGCTGTCATAGATGCGACGCGCAGCTTGAGCGATGCTCAACTCCAAGAAAAAGCTGGCATCGGTACGAAATTTGATATCCTCCGCGCCCAAGTCCAACTGGCTACTGCCGACCGAGATCTCACCAATGCTCAAGGACAACAGCAAACCGCCCGTAAAAAGATTGCCCAGCTACTAAGTGTCGATAACAATACTGAATTTAAAGCCGCCGATACCGTGCGTGAGGTAGGGGCTTGGGGCTATTCTTTGGAAGATAGTGTGGTCTTAGCATACAAAAATCGCCCCGAAGTCAAGCAACAACTAGTCCGTCGCACGATCGGCCAACAACAACAAATTGTCGCTGCTGCGGCTGACTCCGCTCAAGTCGATCTTTTTGCCAACTACACTTTGGCCAAAAGCCTGACAACTTCTAATTCTGCCCAAGATAACTATAGTATCGGCGCACAGTTGAGGTGGAACTTCTTTGATGGTGGTTTTGCCAGAGCTGGCTCAAATAGAGAACGAGTCAATCAAGAGATTTTTGAAAACCAGTTTACGACTACGCGAAATCAAGTTCGATTTGAAGTCGAACAAGCTTACAACAGTCTCGGCTCCAATCAAAAAAATATCGCGACTTCTACCCAGCCTCTCAAACAAGCGGAGGAAAGTCTCAAACTAGCTCGTCTGCGCTTTCAGGCGGGAGTAGGTACGCAAACTGATGTCATTCAAGCCCAAACCGAACTCGCGCGCGCTCGTGGGAACCGCATCACGGCGATTATCGATTACAATCGCGCCCTATCTAGTCTCCGTGTCGCAACACTTACAGGTGAATAACTCGATCTAGCAGAGCATTAGCGTTTTATAAATGACTAAGGGAAGTGCGGCAGTTGCCGCACTTCCCTTAAAATTCAACTTAGATATTTACCTAAATTTTTAATGTCGAATTTTCTTGGATAAGAATACCAACTTAGGCTTTCGATGCTTTCTTTGGTTTATTTACTTTCTTACCTGTAGGATGTTTATGAGGTTTTCCTTGTTTGTTGAATATAGCTACTTCACGAGTTTGGCTGCGAACTGACAGTGGACTAGAGGTAGAAGCATTATTGCTATATTCATTGGCATAGCTAACTTGACTCAAGACTAAAGTAGCCATCATGCTAGCAATAGAACCCATTAAAATGTTCTGCTTTTTCATTTAGAGTAATTCCCGATCGGTTTATAGATGTGAAGCCGTTTACAGCATTTATTAATATCGTGAAAATCACGATATGTACAAGTCTATCTCATTCGATCGTTTAACCACGATCGACATAATTCGCTGCATTATAAATACTATATCTAAGTCTAGATTCTACGAGATTAATATGAAATTAAGATGAAAAATTAGATTTAAAATTAATCTAATTTTTTACCAAAACTTTAGCATTTAATTATTTTATAACCAAATTTTGATGAGCGTTCGCTATGACGATCGCTACGAAAAATCACCTCAAAGCTTGAGATGATGAGAAGCTCAATTGTTACGCAGGATCTGTGATTTCCAAATATTCGTTAGACAGCTCTGTGACATTGGGGTCAAAATATACACGTCCAGTTTAAAACTGTATCGATTTAAACTGAAGATCTACATAACCCAGATAACTGCGATCGGCGATCGCTTGTGGTGGTAATCTTTTAGAATTAATTGCTGCTTTAACTAAATCTTTAGCAGTAATTTTTCCAGTTCTGATACCATAAATAAACGAGCCAAATCCAGGAATAAAATGATCCCGATATTGACCCTGATAAGCACTAGTAACTAAATCAAATGGAGTGATATATCCTAAAGAAGGGCGATCGGCTGCCAGCATTAATGGTCTAAATGTTTCTGATTTTGTCACTACTTCGGTTTTACCTCGTGCTTCTACAGATGTGTTTGCAGTTAATAAAATAGCAACAACTGCTAAGCCGATCGACAGATAACGTTTCATAAAAATGTACCTTTTACTTTGGATCGAATAACCTCTCTATTTACAGATTAACAATATGATATGAAATTCTAATGAAAATACAATAAAATTGAGGTGAATTTTAATTCAATATCAATAGCATTAAGTTGCTAACATTAATTCTCTATAGAATATCATCAGTTTGCCTTTCATTGCTATTTCTTTACCAATAAAATTTTGCTTCAGAGCTGAATTCAAAAGATAACGAATGAATGGTTGGAAGTAACTTCCAACCATTCATTCGACAAGGTAAATATATAATCGAGAACTATTTGTAACTTGAGTATGACTTTCTCAATCGGTTAGCTGTTACAGCAAATCTCGTTGGCATAGCCTCGCCGCTGGCATTACTGAATGAGAATTTTTTTGGTGTAAGTACCTAACTTAAAATCTGAATCCTTTTAGTTGAAACTCAACATTACTAAGGTAATCGCGATCGTTAATCATTTCTGGGAGTAAACTTCCCGACTCAATTGCTGCTTTGACTAGATCTTTAGCAGTAATTTTTCCAGTTCGAGCACCATCGATTAATGAAGAAAATCCAGGAATAGAGTGCGCCCGGTATTGACCCTGATAAGCACTACCAACTAATTCAAATGGAGTTACATATTTTGGGGTAGGAATGTTATAACTTAATTGAGTTGTGGGCGTTGCGATCGGTTCTGTTCGACCGCGTGCTTGTGCGGACGTGCTTACAGATAATGAAATGGCAACAATTGATAAACTAGTCAGGAATAAGCGTTTCATAAAAATGTACCTCTTGGATCGAACTGAATAACCTCTCTATTTAAAGATTAACAATGTGATATGAAATCAAAGTGAAAACAATATGAGATTGAGATGAATTTTAATTTGATTTAAACCTTAATTTAATTGCTAGCGATCCAGAATAAACTTATAGTCATCTAAGTCATCGCATACCGCTATCAAAATTCAATTAGGGGATGTAAGCGATTGCTTATATCCCCATTCACACTTCAGATCGGATAAAATTTTACTACCTATCTACTTGCAGACCATTCTTTCTGCCATTGAGTCATCTGAGCGATCTCTGCCTGTTGAGATGTAATTATATTTCGAGCGAGTTTTTTCATCTCTGGACGTTTGGATTTTTTCAATAAATCTTGTCCCATTGTCACGGCACCTTGATGATGGGGAATCATCGCATCGAGAAATCTGCGATCGAATCCAGCATCGGCTTTACCCAATGACATACTCATCATCATTGACTGTTTATGTTCGGCGGTCATTGCCATTTCATGATTCATGGCAGAGTGCCACATCATCGGTGTTGCTGATGCTTTGGGATACCATTGTTTGCGCCACTGTTGCATCTGGGCGATTTCTTTTTTCTGTTCGGTAATAATGCTATTAGCCAGTTTAATTAGTTCGGGTCTTTTAGATTTTTGGAGAACTTCTTGCGCCATTACCAAGGCACCTTGGTGATGGGGAATCATACTATCGATAAAGCGCAGGTCGTAGTTAGCATCAGCAGGCCCGATATCCATATTATGATTCATACCACCGTGGTTCATGCCACCGTGGTTCATCCCCCCACTTTGGGCGAGTGTTGAATTCGACCCCCGATTTGTTAAATTAGCAATCGCTAAGGAGCCGAAACCAATCCCGCCTAAGATAAGAGCAATCGGTGCGAGTAATTTAACTTTAAAATTCATGAGTGCTAGAAATAATTGTAATGTTGACATTACATAAGATCCTAGCGAGATGAGATGAAATTAAGATGAAATAATCAGTTAAGCTGATTATTTCATCTTAATTTCATCTAGTTAGGCGACGATCGTAGTTACTAAGATTTTACCGATCGAAGATAAACCAGACTCAGGTGCCCTTAATTAGGGAACGATTACGGTTAAGTATGAAAATTTTACTCATCGAAGACGAGCCAGACTTAGGTGCCATCATCCAGAAAATCCTCTCTCGCCATCAATATGTAGTAGATTGGGCGGAAGATGGCAAAACTGGCTGGGAATATTTAACCAACAATCGTTTGCGTAGTATCTCCGCTGGAGAAACAACCTATGCGTTGGCAATTATCGATTGGATGTTGCCCAAAATGTCTGGAATCGAGATTTGTCAGCGGTTACGAGCAGAAAAATATACTCTACCCATCCTGATGTTGACTGCCAAAGATCGGATGGAGAATAAAATTACCGGATTGGATGCTGGAGCCGATGACTATCTAGTCAAACCCTTTGGGATGGAAGAACTCCTAGCTAGACTTCGCGCTCTGCAACGCCGCGCCCAAGTATTTCAAGCAGAGCGATTGCAAGTGGGAAATCTACGACTAGACTATGGTAATAATGCGATCGTGACAATCGACCGCCAGGGACGCGAACAGTCTGGGAGTCTGACAGCCAAAGAATTTCAACTTTTAGAATACCTCATGCAACATCCCGATCGAACCCTCACCCACGACCAAATTCGCAATCGGATTTGGCCGCTCGATTCAGAGTCGGCGAGTAATGTTGTCGCCGCCCAAATTCGGCTATTGCGGAAAAAGTTAACTGAATTAGGCTGTGAGAGTTCGATTGAAACTATGCGCGGATTTGGATATCGCATCAATTCTATTCATAAATAGATAATTATCAATCATTAACAGTGCATCAAAATCGACTATTCAATCGTACCCGTATTCAACTAACTATCACCTATGCGCTCGTCATTGGTTCGATCGCATTGCTGTGTGGCTTAGCGATTCATTTAGTGATGATTAGAGCATTCGCTCGAACGGTCGATCGAGAATTAAACACTTTAGCTGGCACCGTACACGATACGCTGGAAGCTGTTTTACAACAGCCGGAAATAGTAAATCCCGTTGTGATGAATGTACTTCCTGGACTGTGTGTAGTCGGCAAGGAATGTTTGCCAGTTAAACCCCATTCTAAAATTGCCGAACTGACAAAAAAACAAGGCTACTGTCTGCGTTTGTTGAACTTAAAAGGTCAAACGATTGCGACTTTGGGGGCAAAACAACACAAGTTTACCGGAAACGTCGCTTTGCCCAGGGAGAATAAAATCCCAACTATGGATTGGGAAACTATTACTGACGATCGTGGCGAACGCTATCACTTTCATACACTACCACTCAAAACGATCGACAATCGCGACTGGGGTTATCTTCAAGTTGCTCAATCCTTCGATCGATTAGATGAATACATGAGTAGTCTACATCTAATGCTGATGTTTTGGATTCCACTAGCAATGTTACTAATTGGTGGGGCTAGTTGGTGGCTCTCAGGTTTGGCAATCGAGCCAATTTACCAGTCGTACCAGCAAATTCAGCAGTTTACCGCCGATGCCGCCCACGAACTCCGCACACCGCTAGCTGTCACCAGCATAGCCGTAGAAAATGCTTTAGATGTCGAACTAATCGAGCCGGAAACTCGCAATAATTGGGAAATTGCCCAGCGTCAAATTCGCCACCTCACTCGTCTAGCTGAGGATTTACTATGGCTATCGCGGTTGGAAGCGAAGCAATTACCCATGCAGTTTCAGCCCTGCTGTTTGAATGATTTAGTCAGCGATTTAGAAGAAGAATTAGCTCCCCTAGCGATCGCGAGTTCAATCGATCTCCGCTTAGAAGTCTCAGTCAAACAGCCAATCTATGTCATGGGTGATAGCGACAGGCTGTATCGAGCGATCGCCAATCTGATTAATAATGCCATTCAATATACTCCTACCGACGGAGTAGTCACGATTCGTTTAGAATCATCAGAGCGTCACGCGATCGTCACAATCAAAGATAATGGGATTGGCATTGCGGAGGCAGATTTACCACATATTTTCGATCGCTTTTATCGAGTGCAAGCCGATCGTTCGCGCAATACAGGCGGAACGGGATTAGGTTTAGCGATCGTGCACGCGATCGTCCAGGCACATCATGGCAGTATCGAAGTTGATAGTCAGCTAGATGTAGGCACTACGTTTATAGTGCGGCTACCAATTAAAGCCACTCCTAGCAAGATATCTAGCCAGAATCAGATTGTATAGTTTCAATTTTCTATCCGATCGATGGATGCGGTAACGGTACTTTCACAGAACACCTGCTGTTTCTACCTGTAGCTATCCACAATAGTTGACTGAAACTGATTTGAGAAAAATTGTCTAAAAGCTGCCTACGTACTTCAATTATATTAGGGCATTATATTTGTTGTTAGAAATGGAGAACTTTCCAATATAGGGCGTATGCAAGCCTTCTTTATCACCGTTCAAAAAATTAAGTTTAAAATTGACAGAGCCTTCTAGTTGTCCATGTTTTAGACGTAAAGCTCCGCTTAACTCCAAACGTGCGCGATGGGGGGTTCCTTCAAGAATTATCTTTTCACCAAGAAAAGTCCAAAAAATATCAAGATCGCTCCGATCGAGGAAATTAATTAATGCAGCACGATTGATGAGACATGTTTGGAAACCCACTTCTTTGACCGACGGATCGAAGGCAATCAAACGTCCAGATCGATCGAAGAAAGAACCTTCCACTCCATTCCAGCATAGTTCCATTCCATCGGCTAGAAAATGAGCAGGTAGATTAAGAATATAAGATTCATCGATTGAACAATCAATACCAGAACTTTCTTGTAAATATTTATCTGTTGTCACCAATATTTTTCTGGGAATTTTCCTCGTTTCATCAGAAATCCAGCCATCATGACTAAAGTAAGGAGTATTATGATACTTAAAAGCAGGCGACCAAAAAAATTCGCCCAAGAACATTTGAGTAAGCTCGTGTGACTCTGGCATCCAGCGACCCATAAAATCTTGTTGAATAGCCCAGTCAAATACAAGATCTATATCTTGCTTTTCAACAAGATAACTTTTAGTCATGTACCAAATCTGTTTTTGAGATAAATATTCTTCATCACCAGAGGCTGATTCGTTCCACGATCTATAGTTTTCCAATGCCAGCCAACAAGAATTATCATTGGGATTAATAACATTAATCAATAGCTTAATATCAGGCAGATCTTCAATACTTTTTAGCCAAGCAATATTATCGCTGGTATTCCATAAATCATATGGAACAGACTCCCATGTATGTATATGTTGTTTGTTTAAATCTTCTGAGTAAGCACTTTTTAGAAGACATGATGGATCGATATCCCTTTCATTATCTTGCCAAGGGCCACAATATCCGTTACCATCAGTCGAGTTCCAATTGTTAAGTTTGAACTTAAAATTATCTGATACCCGTGCCAAAAATTCATGATAGGCAAGCCATTGATATTTTTTTCCAATTCTTTCAGCCTTATTTGGCATTCTGCCACTAGAGCCTAAGTTACTATCAAACCAGCCAAAGCGTTCTACCGTCCAACCTAGATCGAAAACTCGCCAAAATATCCAGCGTTGGGCGATATCTAAATCGAATTGATACTCTTTCTTAGACGAATTTTCTGAATAATCTAAAATATATTCTTCAAAAATCTTGATTTTTTTCTTGCTCAAGGTTTTACAAAAAGAGCCAATTACATCAAATATAGCTTCCTCCAATTGTTGCTCTGTCAATTCAACTTTAAATTCTTCAATCCTTCGTTCGAGACTCATCTGACGATAATTCTCAATATCTATCAAAGTATTTTGATATCGATCCCATGCTTTTTTCTGCCTCTCTGTTAGGGATTTCAGGAATTTATCATGTATTTCTTCAGAAGTTGGTGGCTCATCCAAACGTTGAGAAGTCCAGGAAAAACTTGTTGAAGAATTTGTGCCAATAATATAACATGCAAAGTCACCTAGATCGAGCACTGACTGCTCGATCGCAAATACAGATCGCCAGCAGTTTATTTCTGGATTACTTGCATAATTATATTTCTTTAGTATCGCATTTGCTTCCTCAGTGTATATCTCTAATTCTTCTCTCGATAAGACATTGTTTATCCATTCACTTTTATACGGCGGTCTAATCCGAGCAACATCAATTTTCAATTCAATATTTCGACTTAAAGCCAACTCAATAACACCACGGGCATAATCCCTTAATAAAATATGTGGAATTGGTTCGCCACTTTTAAATACCCAATCGTATACATCTTGAGCCAGTTGTGCGATCTTATTATCGTTGGTGCTTCGCATTACACATCCATAGGCAACACAGTATAGTCGTTCTAAAATATACAAGTCATCTATATCTAAGAACTCTAATATAACCTGTCTTAGAATATGAATACGAGGTGTAAGTAAAGAGACAAGAGCTTTTGTTGCCCGATCGCGCAGAAAGCGATTAGATGTTGTTAAAAACCAAGTAAGGGCGATCGAACACAATCTAATTGCCTCATCATCAATATGACTTTTATCGTCTGCCGTCCAAGCCCAATCTACCAAGCGATCGACTGCTTCATGTCGATCGTACTGTGAGTGAAGGAAAGTAGACCACCAAGCATCTCGATCGGCTCTAGAATCACGCTTGAGATAGTTATGTAAGAAATCTGCATTGTATGGATGTTTGACATTAGAAGTTACTGTTAAAAAAGTATTTAACAAAAAGGTGTAATTTTTATCGTGCTGAGTAATTTGCGAACTAATATATTGATAAGTTAAATCGTTAATCGAACTAGGGTCGCGCCATATTAAACTCTGAATGAAAGCCTCACGAACGATAGAGTAGCTTGCACAATGCGGTGCAACTTCAACAAGTTCTCGCCCAATACGTTCGGGAATCTGAATTGAGAATGCTTCTAAAAGCCCACGATTATCGTTACATGTTCTATAATCCTTCAGCAGTATGCCTAATTGACTAGTTGGAAGGAATGCTGCTGAAGGATTATTAAGATCGAGATAGTTGTCAAGTAAATATTTAACAACTAGGTGGTCGGAAAATCTCTCGTAAGAAAATCGAATACCATCCATTCTTTTTCCATTCCCTTGCCAGAAAATATCTTCGGAAACGATCCCTTCAATCAATAGATGATTAAATAAAGAATCGTGATACCCTTTGGATGGAAGTAAGGCATTAATAACATTCTGTGCTTCTTCACGGGGTAGCCAATGACGATTATTTTTTACAATCATTCTAGCCATCGCTTCTGAAAGCTGTTGGACTGCTTTTTGAACTATTTCTGAATACTCATCAAAGTTAAGAAACTGTTCGCTAGATAGCTTAGTATTAACTGAATCAACAAGAAATTCAAAAACTGATGAAATCCCGTGAAAGCCAGTAGGTATCTCGGTTAAGCCACGATTTTTAAGCCCAAGACAAAAGAGTTTTAGAAATAGTGGATTCTGAAACTCAGGATTTAGTAAAGGGATACTCGGATGCTTAATGTCAAAAAAATCAAAGAATGTCCGCGTTGCTTGGTACTCACGTTGAACAAAGCCATAATGAGTTTCTCTCACCAAATAATTTTGGTCGAGATGCTGGGGAATTACTACATCTTCATAAGGAGTTCTTACACTGATGGCAATTCCTATATGAGGAAATTTTGTTAAAGCTTTTAATATACCTGCAATATGTTTTTTCCAAATCTTTTTTCCAGCTCCTTCATTCACAGCATCAATCAAAATTAATGCTTTCGTTTGTTGGGATTGAGCCGCAGCTTCTAAAGCACCCAATAGTTCTTCCTTTTTACAGGATAATCCTAATAGCCCAGTAATTTGTGACCAAGGTTCCGCATCATTAAATTGCTCGCCAAGCAACAAAATAGTAGGTGAGCTAGAGTGGATTCTATGTTGAGCGACATCACAAAGTAAATGGGTTTTACCACTGCCAGCATTACCTCGTAGCAGAAGTGCTGGGACATTAGAAAGTAATGCTTCGTTACTTTCTACTAATTCCTCAAGAGAATATAGGTGCTCTATTAGCTCGTTAAGTTCATAAGCCTGATAATTAGAATCGATCGATTGCTGATTATCAACCGTTTTATCGGCTCTAATTTGCTTTAAAAATCTGATATAATCATAAGCTTGCTCCCTACATTCAGAAGCTAAAGTTGACAATGTAGCAAACAATGTAGTAAAATCTAAAATAGCTACACTTACTGGATTTAAATTCTGTAGATTTAATAGAAGTTGGGCAATTTTCTGTTGCAGGGACTCAAAAAAATCTTTTTCAGACAGATTTTTTTCCTTGTGAGTGGCACCCGAACTTATCTTTTTGATTTTTTTCCTCAGACTTTTGAAACGATTAAAAAATCTAGAGCTTCTGCCTAAACCATCAAATAACCTGGCAACGGGTAACTCAACATTTAGCTCTGGCGAATATCGAGGCCCAGCATTGGCAATAGCTTCTTCTAGTCGAGATTGAAACCAATGTTTGCCAAATAATTCAGCATTGAACCAGAACAGATACCGTCCTTGATGCTCCTCACGAGTTAGCCTCTCAAAAATTTCATATTCTCCCCAATAAGGAAAGCTAACAGACATTCCTTTGTTTTGCGCCCATTCTTGCCATTTCTCCACATGTTCGTTCCATTTATCCATGAACGACTGTCGATCGCTCATTCGTGGATCTTGTCTGTCGATTGGTATACATACTGTGTAGCAGACTAGGCGAGGATGCCTATCTAACGCTGTTTTTACAGATTCATCTAGTTGTTTCCACTGACTCTTATCTACAGAGAAGAAGAATTTAGTTTGCCAAGCAAACTCATCTAAAGACGGTAATTTCCAAAAGCATTCCACTCCTGCGTCAGGAGTACCTTTACGGATAAAGACTGAGCCTAGTGGCATTTCTTCATAGAACGCAAGTTGACAGCAAAGCTCCTCAAAAGCCGAATATTGTGAGCCATTCCACGAACGAAGATTTTGCCAATTGATACTCGACATTTGTTCACTCTATTGCAGTTATCGCCAACCAGTCCGAAATTGCCTCCACCTAGCCGCAGCTAGATCGATCGGTTCCTTATCGATTTTTCCTTTGCCCTTGAGATAAAGCCGACCCTCTAATGGGTGAAAATCAGCTCGAAGTTTGCGCGCCGTTTAGCGGCGGTCGGGTCAACACACCTCAGCGCGTCTAAGAGCATTGTCCCACAGCAGTCGCAGCATCGCATAATCGCGTTTCCCCGTCAAACACCATCAACCGCTCGTTTTCCCACCATTCCCCACCAACAAACTCTCCAGCACACCTGAAGCAACCTTTTGTTCCTGCCGTCGATTATCGTCGTACAGAGTCAAAGTATTCTGATTGCTGTGCCGACTCAACGCTTGCGCCGCCCGCAGATTACCCCCACTAGCGTCTAAAAACGCTGTAATCGAACTATGCCGCAACCGATGCGGTGACACCCGCTGCTCGATCCCCGCAGCCTCCGCATACCCTTGAACGATTCGATAGATACTATCCCCAGCAATCCTCGCCCCATAACAGTTATGGCTTAAAGAAGTAATCAGCGGCTGTCCTGGTAAATTACAGGGATGAAAATTCAGCCACTCCTCCAAAGCATAACTGACACTATCGCTAAGATCGATCGCCACCTTCGCTCGTTTCCCCTTCCCCAAGATCTTCAACTTCTGCTGCTGGGGTAAAAAATCCTCGATATTCGCACTAGCAATTTCCCCACGCCGGAGCGCGTTGCCCCAAAATAACAGCATGATCGCATAATCCCTTATCCCGATTGGCGTACTCGGATTACCTCCGGTAGGCGAGCCAACGATTGCGTCTAACATCAATTTAAACTGTTCGACAGAGATCCCCCTAGTATCGCGATAACTTTCCGCTGGAATACTTTCGATATCGCTTAGATCGACAGTAGTTTTACCCAGCTTCCGCGCCATATCTACCAAACTCTTAATCGCCGCCAGCCGGACATTAATCGTGCTGGGTGCCAGGTTTTTATCGATCGAGTGACGACGATATTTTAATACTATTTCGATCGCCGCATATCGATCTAGTGCCAGAAATTCCTCGATTGTTTCTGGAGTCGCAGAGCCATTATAAGCGAACTGACAGAAATTATCGATCGCTTTAACATACTGTTTCCTAGTACTATCTCTGATTTGAAGCTGACCAAACTCAGCCCAGAGATCGTCTGGGCTAGCTGTCAATTCAACCGAGGATGGTCGTTCGAGTTTAGTAAGTTTGGGAGGAGGGATAATTAGCACGATCGATAGAAATATAGTTATTTAATTGGGCTAGGAGTTATTGATGTTGTTGGTGATGGCAATGGCAAAGACTTTTGTAAGGATGTTGACTGTGCCATCAGATCTGGAATGATAAATGCGGCTAATAATGCTAACAAAATTACCAAGATGTAAGTATACTTAGCTATCTTAAACCAGCGATCGAATTGATGTTTACTTTCATTTAATTGTTCGCCAACTATCTCACTTACCTTAGCAGGATCGAGAATCATGCTAAAACGTTCTTGTCTTCGATGAAAATTCCTGATTAATCTTTTGAAGTATTTCTCTTGATAAGTCATATTATAAATCAAGGGGAATATTAAAACATATAGAGCATAAGCTATGATGCCAATTCTAAAAACTGTTGGGTTGAATCCATCTTTAAATAGTGCAGCAATGAAAGATGCTAAAGTTACACCAACAGCAGCTAACATGGTATCGGAAAGATTTTTAATCGTTGCTTCAACTCGATCGGCAAAAACTTGAATTGAGGTTGAGACATAATCTTCAAGAGCTTTTACTTGATTCATATAGCTATCGATCTTTGCTTCGATGAAGCTCTTCCATAGCCATTTAAGTTCGTTGTTAAGATAATCTGCCTTAATCAATAATAGACGATAGGTATCATCTGAAGATTCAGTCAATTGCAAGGTTCTTGCTACTACAGTCTGAAAAAGTGTAAGAGCATCTTCTGTTTTTGATGAAGAATAAATCCATTCAACAGCATCTAATAGTTGACTATTAGCATTAATTACTTCACTATTAGAGAGACTAGCGATACCATCCAAGGATAGATTTATATCTTTACGCTGCTTCTCGCCAGAATAAGTCGATATATATTGTTGGCGATTGTCGATTGTTGTTTGTTCTGCCGTGTAAATAACTAGCATCTTAGCTAGGTAAAGATATATCGCTCTGGCGATCGAATCGTTTGGTGCCGCCTCACCTTTGACTTTAAAGTGTAGGGGCGTTAAATATTTAATATTCAATCCTTGCCATCTCAACTGCCTTTGACTGCGCTCGTACATGGATTCGATCTTTTCTCGATCGGGAATTTCAGAGGTCAGTACTGCATTTAATTTTTGTAATTTATTACCACCAAGAATAGCTAAATAAGCACCATGTAAGTAAATTTCATGTTCCGGTACGAGCACAATAACTTTAGAAGCTGGCTCATCAGCCCAAAAGGTAGACTCGATCTTCTCCAGAGAAGAGGGAAGAAATTTTTTCTCTAATGATTCAGCAAAGAAGACAAGAAAAGTCCTGTGAGGAAAAGGAACTTGAGATGGTAAAATCGAGAATTTTTCTTGAATTATTTGCTTGAGCTTATTCTTGTCGATCTTAAATCTAAATTCAAAAGTAGGTGTATTAGAAACTACTTTTTTAAAGTCATCAACCTTTCGTTGGTTTAATGTTGAATCTATTATTAATTCATCATCTGCGAAGCTAAATTTACCGCTAAATGCATCACCATATTTTTGAACGAGGAGAAGCAATTGAGAAATTGTAAGTTTTTCGAGTTGTTCGCGCTGAAAGTTTTCATCGTAATAATTGATTTCGTCTAATTCTTCTTGACGTATCAACCACTCTTTGTCAAAACCTATTTGTTTACAAAAATCCAATAAAGGATTGGCTAATTGTATTAACTCATTCATTTAATTTTCTTCTTTCCAGGTTTTAGTACGAAGCACGATTTCATAGAAGTCCGAATTACTATCTGGCTTTTTCACATTTTTAATAATTTGAGACAAATCTTCTCTGTTGACTGAAATAAATAATCCTCGATCTCCCTTGAAACGAACTTTCTTCCGTAACGTTTTTACATATTGTGAATCTGGCGAGAATTCTCGATCGGGTAAGTTTTTAAATTTATCTGTAACTATCTGTTTGTAAAGATCGTTAAGAGGTAAACTATCTATTGTTGATTCGATATCAACCTTAGTTTGTTTGATAGCACTATTAAATATTGAATGAACAGCATCATTTTGCTCGCTAGTTATTTCAGGAATAGTACGAAGTTCATTAATTGCAGCATTCATGGCTGTATAGTATCGCTTAGTCCTCTCTCGATCGTCTAGAGCTAGATCCGCTTTTAAGAAATCTTGAGTGAAAAACTGGGCGGGTTCTTGCTCTGTTTGTCGATCGAGCAACATCATATCGTAATCTCCATGCCTTGGTTCTAGAGATTGAACGAATACACATTTTTGCAATTTCTCTTTTGTTGTAGGCATCATGCCGCGTTCGAGTTCAAAGCCAATATATTTCTTACCACTTTTGTCATTTTTAACAATGGGTCGGAAAGCATCTGAAGGATCGAGTTTAATTAAAGCAATAAATTTGCGATTTTCATAGTTGTCCGCTCGATAAGAACACATAGCTAAATTACCAAGGGCAATCCGCTTATCTTTCTCGATGAGTTCTTTCAAGGATCGCGCTATTTTCTGTGAGCCAACGATAAAATCTAGTCCGCCATGAATTAGATCGTAACAGAGTTGAGCAATATCGCCATCCTGAAACGTATTAGTTTTAAACTTAGCAGCTTTTGTGGTTGGATCTTTTAAAGAGTTTTGAATGTGTCTGGCAAAATAATCGGACATCATACTTAAATTTTCTGATGCACCTAAATCTATACACAGTTCTGATAAAGTGAGTCCATTAGCTTCTCTAGAATCAACAATGTGGAGAATTGCCTGCTCCAGCTTAATTCCTGCTGAATCTCGCATAAAATTTGCTTGAGTTTATTAGAAATGAAATAAAAGTTGTCTGACAATCTCAATCGATTTACGTATTTTCAAATACGATACCTTTAAAAAGTTGCTCGATCGATATTATCGAGTTATCAACGATAGTTTATTTAAGGGCGTTGCTGGATTCATATATGATTTCCTATTTTTGGATTCTATTCTCCCCACTCCCCGCTATCTGTAGCGACCTGCAATACTAATCACTCAGGACTGCAATCATCGCAATTTTGAGACCACATTAACTGCAACTATAAATGCTGTTAGACGACGTTTTCGTCGGCTCAGTTGCTCTGAAAGAGAATCCAGCAATGCCTATTTAAGATTTAATCTGGCTCGATGCCCAGAGCGCGTAGTTGGGCGGCTAACCGTTCGGCTCTTTGGTCTGCTAGTTCAGCTCGTTCTACTGGAGTAGGGTAGCGATGGTTATTTTCGTCATACCAATACAGCCATTCACGCATCAATGCACCGTGGTTGGCTCGTTCGCATCCGATACCTAACCCAATCTCTGGCATCCATAAGGGATTGTTCGGTTGTAGTTCGTATTCACCATTAACTAGCTGATGAATTTCTAGTGTTGGCTTTCGGCGACGTTTAGGGTTGTAGATGACATAGTAAAGCACACCCATTTGGGCGTATTCCTGAAGCTTTTTAGTATATTCTCCCCCTGGGGTGGTTGAGACTACTTCTAGCACCAAAACTGGTGGTACTTTCTCTTCCCAGAGCGTATAGCAAGAGCGCATTTGTTCGTCAAAAACTCGCTCGACATTCAAGCTCAAGAAACCATCAGGGACGATTGCTGGCTGCTCTGGGTCGGTATAGATTGCCATATCAATCCCAAAAAACCAATTCATCCGGTCTTTCCAAAGGAGTTCCAGGATTGATTTAAGTAGACTGGGAATGATTTCTTGGAGTTCGTTATCCACAGGGGTATCGTCGGAGCAGGGCAATTCGTCGGCAGTCGGTAGGTATCGAGGTAACTGGTACTGATACATAAGGTGTTTGGCGATTGATAGTAGAATTATACCACAGCCGAACGCATGAAAAGATCCATTTCCATACATCCGATAAATATCCGACAAAATTGGGCGATCGATCGGGTCGTGATATAATATTTAAGACGCACGCATCAATTGCCACGACCATTCGGAGGTGTTATGACCATCGCTCAAAATCATCCTCAACTCAAAGAACGTCAGCGTCAACGATGGGAAAGTTTAACTCCTGAAGAACGAGCCGAACACGATCGACAATTCGAGGCGTTGTATAAATCTCTCGAAGAATCGCGGAGATAATTTAGGTAATAATTGTTTTTATAGACACCAATGTTTTTTGATTAATTTTTAATGAAAGTATCGATCTTGATGAAGGGTAACAATGTCACAAATGGTTTAGGAAGTTAGCAATCAAGCAAATAATTAAGCTCGAACATTTATCATAAACATTTCTATATATGTCTCAACCATTACAATACTTGACAAATGAGCAGGGCGAACGAGTTGGAGTCCTATTGGACTGGAACACCTACGCTAGACTTGCCAATCCATTAGGCTTGGATGAGGAATGTTTGATGGGATTGAGTATCGATGAGTTAACAGCACTAGCAAGTTGTAAATTGGCGGTGGCAGAGCAAACTCATCTAGACGATCTAGTATCCAGAAATACAGAATCATTGCTCTCCACCGATGAGATCGCCGAGTTAGATGACTTATTAGCGAAGGCAGATCGATTAACAATTCTCAAAACTCGTGCCAGATATACGATCGAGTGCTTGGAACGGGGTACTGCGGCAGCATGAGTGTTTATATTCGGGTTGAGTTACAGCGACAGATTCGCGACTGCTTTGGTGAATGCTGTGCCTATTGCCGGACGGCAGAATTTCTAACGGCGATGACGTTTGAATTCGAGCATATTATCCCCCTTGCCGTTGGTGGGGAAACGGTATTTGAAAATCTTTGTTTTGCCTGTCCTTCTTGTAATCGCTACAAGGGAGATCGTCAGACTGCTATCGATTCAGAAAGCGGTGAAACAGTTGCGTTATTTCATCCCCAGGAGCAAGTTTGGGGACAACATTTTAGCTGGAGTGAGATGGGGACAGAAATGAGAGGACTAACAACGGTGGGTCGAGCGACGATCGTTGGATTGCAGATGAATCGTCCAGCGTTGATGCGGGCAAGGGCGATGTGGGTTAAGTTAGACGAGCATCCGCCAAAGTTAACGTGACAGAAGATGGCACTTGAGGGGTTGGATGGTTGGTCTAATCGCGATCGAGTAATGTGTTTTTATAGAGGAGTAAATAATGAGCGAACAAGATATCCTAGAGCAACTTGAAGTTTGTTGCCCGGTGTGTGGCAGTAACAGTTTTAGTCATGACGAAACCAATGGCATCAGTTGCGATGAGTGTGATTATATGGAAGCAGAAAATGACAATATTTAAACCTGAAATCAGATTGTAGTGACGAGTTGAGTGTGAGTTAAGATGCCGAAAAAAGTCGGTCATAACTGTTTTCAATGCTCGAAATTGAGTACCGCCGAGGCTGGGGCTAAACCTTGCTGGGATGCAGTCCGCTGTCCGAATCGACGGCATTATCAACGCAATAAGGCGCGGATTAGCCAGCAGCGCAAGCAAAGTCGTCCGGTAGAGTCGGCTGGTGATGTACTTCGGACGATTGCGATCGAGCCACCAATCGGTACGGCTGTTAGCATTATCTTCTATCGAGAACGGCAGGATGCGCCAGTCCACGCGATCGCGGCTGAGGTTTGGCAGGGAACCCAGAAGGTTTTGAAGGTGGAGCCGATGCACTGCATGGGTTTGACTCCAGTTCAGGTAGTAGGGGTGATGACTGAGATTTTGAAGGCTTGTTCGAGTGAGTTGGGGGTGGAGTTGACTAAATTTACGTCGAAGGTGGAGTTACATCCCAGCCAGTGTCCTATTAGTTCTTGTCCGCAATGGCACCACAACAATTAGAGTTAGATTTGTGGCAAATCCTGGCTGTCGCTCAAGCAGAACCAGCGACGGTCGGTTTTATCGAACTGTGCGGTCATTTGGATGGGTTGAATTTGGTTGATGGGGGGCGGGCGGTTGGGGAAATTGCGGAGATTTATCGAGTTCGAGCGGAGACAATTTTAACTGAGATTGCAGCGGCTTATTTACCAGTTAAAGAGCCAGTTCTACCAGATGAACTCTGGGCGCATCTGTATCGGCAAACTTTCATTTTGCGGGACGAGCATCTGTATCTGGAAGTGGAACACGACTATCCGCAGGAGCGACAGTCGGTGATTAAGTTGGGGGTGGAGGCGGATGAGGTGGCGACTGAGGCAATGATGCGGGCGGCGGTGATGGGAAATGCTCATCAAGAGGAGATCGAGCTGTGGGCGAGTCGGATTCGGGAGGTGATGGGAGAATGTGGTTCGATGTTGTTGGTGGAGTTGCAGCAGCAGTCGGGATTGAGTTTGGTGGATGTCTGGTTGGGGTTATTATTGGGTAATACTGGTTGTGTAGTTAGTCGTCAATTGAATGCGCTCGTAGAATTTAGTGTTGATTTCTACGAGCGAGCAGGAATTTGGATTGTCGAATTGGGAAGTAATGTCATAACGGATGATTACACAACTTCGGGCATTAACTGCCCGAAGTTGAATGTAGACTCCTGACTTACTAAACTCAGTCGTGGGCGATCGGGCAACGTTCTCTTTAGGGAATCGCGGCTTGCTCGAAATGATTCTATGCCACCATTGTGACTACCAGAGACATCTAAGGCGGTAGATTCGATCGGTTATGATGTCTTCAAAAATTGTTGAATTTGAGCTAATTTATCTTTGAGGGATTTTTGGATCGTTCTGATTTCATTTTCTGCGAGTCCATCGAGATCGAGGGAGGAAATCGATTTCATAATTTTATTTATGCGAGTACTACTAGCATCCGAACCAGTAAGACGTTGAGCGCACTCGGATCGAACTAGAGGTAGAGATAGTTTCTGGGCGATCGTTTTTTCAATTAATTCGGTGCGAACGGAAACCGCATTATCTTCGGTAGTCGCTAGCCGTTCGGCAGTAAGTTTGGCAATCGCTGCTGCTTTGCTACTATCTAGATCGTGAGTGCGAATTGCATCTTTTACTTCCAGTGGGAAGGATAGCAGGGGCAATACATGATTGGAAACTGTTTTTGGATTCAGTTGCAACTCTAAGAGCATTTGCAGCAAAGCAGCTTCGTATTGATGCTCGATCGCACCTGATTCTGCTATCCATCTTTGGATTTCAGGTCTAGATCGACAGACCAGCTCTGAAAGCTGACTTAAAGCTTGATGTTTTTTAATTCGTGCCAATACGGTGTTGAGGATTCTGGGTAAGTCTGTTTCAGTGTCCAGTTGGGATAAAATCGGGTCGCCTGCGGCTAGTTTGACAATTGCTTCAGCCAGATCGAGGTCGTGTAAGTGTTGGGATTGGATGCCAGTAATGACTTGACCTCTGAAGGTATCAATCGCGATCGCCACCCGATCGGCGGGCAAAATTACCGCATCGATATGCGTCCAATTGATATAAGTTGCTCCTAAAACTCTGAGTTCGCCGTCGAAGAGCTTATATCTGCCATTAGGTTGAGGGATGAGGACGATCGGCGTTTTCTGCCCGTGGAGTTCGAGACTGCGCCCCCTTTGCTCGATCGACTTAGGAGAAAAAACTTTACGCGGTTGATTTTCATCTCGATCGATAAGGGAGATATCGATTCGCATCAACCCACTCTGGTGTTTGAGTTGTTGGGTGAGGGTTTCGATCTGTGTTTCCAGATTTTGAACTTTAACATTGTCACCTGCAACTGCAAATTTTGCGGCGAGTCCAGTAGATTTTGACATGGTTAAAATAGGGAAAAGTCAGTGGGTATTTACGAGTGGAGGATAGATCCAATCGGTCGGCGATTTGTAATGAGAACTCTTGGCGAACGGAGGATAGGGAAGTGGATAGTTATTATTTACGAGTTGAGAATAGATTCAATTAGGTCGGCGATCGGACGATAATCTTGGTTCTTAGCCGTTCGAGCGTTTAACGTGGGTAAGGGTTGCTTGAGGCGACAGGCAGAGAGATAGTAAGCAGATTGTTTGACTGGAGGCAATAATGTCAAATCGATTGCCTCGAAGATTTTAGGTAAGCAATCTTCAGGCGGGTGTTCTAGAGCTTGTCCTTTTTCATCTACGCCGAGGATATCACGATGAACCGATTGGGAGTAATCTACTCTAGTCGGCACGAAGCCAAGAATTTGTGGCGGTTGTTTGAGTCTAAATTCTCGATTTTTCTCGGTCGTCCAGGTGATTAGTTGGGCGACCATCTCTGCATCTTTAATTTCTGGTTTGATCGGACAGAGGATATGGGTGGCGGCTAGGTAGCCAGGAATGCCCATCGGCTCTAAAGTGGCGGGAGTATCAAAGATAATTACATCGACATCAAGCGGATGATCTTCGAGAGCATCTACGAGGAAATAAAAGCCTCTTCCTCTGGTTGAAATTTCCCGACTGATTCTCTCGATCCAGCGACCGCCGCGCAGAACGAATAGATTGGGTGCGTACTCCGACCAAAAAGGTTCGAGCGGGTAGTTGCCATCAAAATTATCCCAAAGTTTGTGCAGAGTTTGGTCGGGTTTTAGATCGTCTGTCAATCCAGTAAAAGCAGAAATCGAGCCGTTGTGGTCGAGTTCGACGACCGTAACTTTTTTACCCGCTCGTGCCAGTTCGTAGGCAACGTGGAGGGCAGTGGTTGTTTTGCCAGACCCACCAGCATTGCTGGCAATTAAGAGTCTTACCTGTTTCATATTTTTTAGCGATCGGGGGATACCCCAACGTTGGGGCATGTCGAATTTATCTTACCCGATCGTGGCTACCCCAATGTTGGGGTAAAGTACATTTTTCACCAGAGGTGGATTTACCGCTTTGAGTGCGATCTTTACTGGTTGCCAGTTTCATGCTGGCAATGCCAACTACATAATTATCTCACGCAGCAGTTCGAGATTTTCCAATTCGTCAATTGTTCACAGGTTCAGATCGAAGTTTTAAAGGCTAGGAGATCCAAACAACTTCCATCTACTCTCACAGTTGCTTGGGCGGTGGAATCTGTTGCTGCCCTGGGTGGTTATCTTGAACATCGCCGCAATACTCCGATTGATATCCCAGTTTTCTAACGTAGTTGGCTCAAGTTACACGATCTGTGCCAAGGCTGGCAGCTTGCGAGAGGCACTTAACGTGAAAAGTCAGCGGTTGCTCAGACTAGAGTTGAATCTTCTCTACACTTGCTTTTATGTAAAGGTGTGACGTTTGTAACACGTCGTAAATAAGACTTAATGCTTAGAAACTTAAATACATTCAATATGCTCAAACTCTTTACGGGTACGTAGAAAAGCTTCTAATTACAGATTATTTTCTAAAATGAATTACGAATAAATACTTATTTTTTTAAAAATATGGTATATCTTATACATGCACCACGTAAGTTCCAACAAGTGGCAATATTTTTCACCATGAATATTGAAATCATAAAGGGTGTTTGTTTATACAATTTAGGAAAAAGTTACTACGTTCGCAAACCTCAAGCTTTAGCTTCTGTGGGTCTATGCGAGCTAAGTTACACGACGATCCTCAATCAACAAAAAGCTAGTAAATGGCTGCAAAACAAGGGATTTTCTAGCACGCAGCCAAAAGAAATACCAAGTTTGGGCAACTGCCACTTTTGCGAAATGTTTAGTTTGGAATCGTGGATCTCTCTGCTAGAATATCTTTCCACCTTCCGTCAAAACTCGAAAGCGATCGAAACGCTCAATACATTGGCTCGATCTTTACTGCCACAAGTACTAACTCTAAACCAATCAAACGATCCTCTGTAAACCAGTTCGCCAAGTTTAGCAAAGGTAATCGATTATTTTTTTGCCTATCGATCGGCGAAAGTCGATCGGTAAAGCGCAATTAAGCTTATTATCTTAGTAATATGTCAACACATATTAAATTTATGGCACCAAAAAACCTGCTGTCGCACTAGTGCAAAAGCAGGTCAATGGTTCGGAGCACCGAATTTTGGGGTTGCTAGTTAAGCGTTTTGGCTACTAATAACCTTCTTCACTCTATCAAAACTAAAAAACAACGGAAAAAATACTTGGAGTTCGCGCCGGACATCAAGTGTTGTTATTATAACCTATACAGTGGGCATAATGACAACCCCCAACCAGAGTTTAGTTTTGATAGAGGAAGGAGAATAGTAGCCAGAACGATCGATTAGTGACTCCAGCGCGAGGAGTCAAAATGAAGAAATATATTGCCAATCTGGTCAACCGCTCCAAATTTAATGCCTATCGAGGTTTAGGTAACACCTGCCCAATCTGCGCTAGCTCTTCAGGAAAGTGCAAATGGCAACCATACGAGCTTTCCGCCAAAAACGGTAAAATTACCCCCACCATCAAAACCCTGTGCATGACTGGGGCGGGTGGATATGGCAACCCTGACTATCATTATTTCAACGACACCCGCGATGGACAATGGGGCGTATATATCCCCCTCGTCGATTGGAATGAGCATCGCAGCGAAGATCGTCAAGCGACCCCAGCAGAAAGAGCAGAGTGGGTCAAAACTCAACGGCTCAAGCAACAAGCATTACTCGAAGCCGAAAATCAGCGGCGGGCGGAATCATTACCCACAGATGAGCGAGACATTGCGGCGCGGGCGATTCTGGCACAACTTTCTTTAAACGAGATCGATCGAAAGGACTTAATTAGACGCGGCTTCACAGCCCAGCAAATTAGAGAAATCGGCTTCAAAAGCGTTGAGAAATTCCAAAGACTCAAAGAAGCCGTCAATCCTCGCTTTCCTGGTGTCAACATTCAGGGCAACAGGTTAAATAATGGCTACATTGGTGGGATTCTGATTCCCATCTACACCATCACAGGTGAAATCGTCGCCTTCCAAATTCGGAATCGCGAACAGTCTAAATCTCGGTATCGCTGGCTATCGAGTACCTGGGAAAAAAGCCGAGAAAATGGCCCTGTACCCAACCTCCCCAATGGTGAGATTCCCCTCACCTTCTCCTACCCTCAACTGCTAGGAGTTATCCCAGTAATTAGATCGATCGGTTTAGCAGAAGGAACCGGAGCTAAACCCAACCTAGCTGCGATCGAAATGGGGCAACAGGTTATCGGTGCGGCGGGAGGACAATTCTTATCTGCTCCAGAACAGTTAAAAGATGCTCTCTTAAGGTGGAGAGCTTCAGTTATCGATCTCTACCTTGATGGTGAGGATATTTACAAACCTCAAGTCATCCGCCGTTGGCTAAATCTCTACCATCAATTGCTGGAATGGGGCTACAAACCTCGCTTAATGTGGTCGGGACAGGATATCGATGAGTTGGAGGATTTAAGCCTCACCCGTAAAATTGACTTAGACGAACTCGAACAATTGTCTGGTGGTAAGTTACCGCCACCACCCCCACCGATTGTTCCCCTAGCACGGAAACTATATCAAAAGTCCAAACACTTCAGCAATAATCAAACCCAGTGTAATCGCTTCCTTCAGTGGGAGATACCTAATACAGGGCTAGAAAACACTCTCGTTGGCATCAAATCTGCACTAGGCACGGGTAAAACCGAAGTTCTCAAAGCTTTGGGTGCTTGGGCGAGAGAACGCGGCTTAGAATTGATTTTCATTGGGTATCGGAATAATCTGCTCAGACAGACATGCGATCGCATTCCCGACCTCTATCACGTTGGCGATGAGGATAAAGTCTTTTTAGACTCCGACTATCACAAAGCCATCTGTCACCATTCAGCCGGACTGATCGATCCCGCTCAGATGGAGAACAAGATCGTCATTCTGGATGAATGCGTCTCTGACTTGAGCGATATGCTCACGAGCAAATTGACAGCCGGACGACGCAAAGATGGTACCGATTCGCGCCAGGTGAGATTGGCGCATATCGAGGAGCTGATTAAACACAGTCATGGTGTCGTCGCTCTAGATGCTTATTTAAGTGATACCGAGCTGGATTTCTTGCGGAAGTTACGACAATTCGATTTCGTCCACAAGCTGGAGAATACCTACCGCAACCAGATGAACGTGCGGATGGTCAACCAAAAATCCACCCTCACCCGCGCCATTCTCGACGACGCTCTAGCTGGAGCGAATCTGTTAATTACCGCGACTACTCAAAAGCATTGCGAAAATCTAGAAAAATCCCTGATCCGCATCGGCATTCCCAATACTAACATCTGTCGAATCGATGGTACGACCGATCGAGATGATACCGTCGGGCTATTCTTTCGCAATCCTAAAGCTTATTTAGAGGAACATCGTCCCCAAATCGTGATTCTCTCACCTACGGCTGAGAGTGGCATCAGTATCGATTTAGCTGGCTATTTTAGGACTCACTACCATTTCCACTTAGGTAATCTAGGAATTCTATCTGGCTTACAATTCCTGGGCAGATATCGGGACTTTAGTGCGCCCCGCGTTATTTACTGTGAAAGGCAAGGGCGCATCGGAGACGGTAACTCTAGCTCCTACGCTAAGTGGGTAAAAGATGAATTCGATCGCCAGGTGCATGAGGACATGGATCTAGTCTTTATGCTGCTGGATAAAGGGGCGGCAGATGAAGCGATGAAGATCCTCACTAACTATGCCCAGAAGGAAGATCTCTGGCTCAAACTGGCTCACCAATACAAAGCTAATCTCAACGAGGAGATGAAGCACCTGCGCGAGCTGTTCGTCGAGGCAATGGTGGCAGATGGTTATACGGTATCGATCGATCCTGAAGATGTCGATGGTTGCGATGATACCGACGATTTGATGGGTAGAGTTGAAGTCGAACGGCGGGTAGTGCAGTCGCGGCGGATTTATGATGCGCCGGATATTACCAGGCTTGAATATGAGGCAATTAGAAACAATCCCAGCGCGAATGAATTAGACAGAGTTTTAGCGAGTAAATACTATCTGACTCAACAGCAGTTACCAGGAATTATGGAGACTGAGAGTTATTGCGCGGAACTGATCCAGATGTTGAAATACAATCATCCGGCATTAGTCAAGCAGCTCGAAACTTATCATTACCTACTCCATCCCGAACGCGCCGAACTAAACCATTTAGCGGCTTGGCTACCTGTAGCTGAAACTGGCTCTGTCTGGCTCCCAGATCAGCTCAGTCGCTCCTCTTTGGCATTGGTGAAGGTCGGACGGGAATTAGGGCTTGCAGGACTAATTGAGACGATTTTTAGCGGGCAACAGATTGGATCGATTATCGAGCGAGTTATTAGCTCTAAACGCTATCAGTCATCCCTAAAAGTCAATATCAATCCAGAGAAACCTCCCGAATCGATTAAATTATTTCGGCGCATTCTCAAGATATTTGGATTTAAATTGGTCAAACTAGGAGATGACCAGTTCAAATTAGATGCGGTGGCAGATTCGATCTTGGCTTTTAAAGGTGCGCCTAAGTATGAGCTTTTGACTCCTGAGCTGAGTCAAAAAGTGCTTCAACTTGCTGGTAAGCAGCTCCACAAGAACGATATCGAGGTGGAAACGCTCGGTATGGAGATGGAAGCATTGGGAATGCACGACGGGCGGGGCAGGATGCGTCTGGTTGCGGGGAGTGCCCGTTATTTAGGTTTGTCGGTTGTCACGCATCGTCACCGTACTCTAGATCCTCAAGGTAAGAAGGTAGTAACTAGGACATACAGTTTTGGGGCGACTGAAGATCCGATCTCTGGAGGAATTAAAAATAGTCAGATTTATCCTGGTACTCAACCCGTCCATGTGAAACACATTTATGAATGTATTACAAAACGACTGGAGCAGTTAGCGATCGATAGACAGGGGCGAGTACAGGACTGGCAAAACTTACAAACCTTCATCCCAGAGGAGTTATCTTCAGCGATCCACATTGATGATTTTGCCAGTATTGAAATAATTAACTTGCCAGAAGGTCGATCGGGATCGGCTGAATTTAGCTTAGAAAATCTCCGATCTGTAGCACAAACGCTCTTGCACATCGGTCAGATGGAGATGCCGGAGTTAGAAAGTTGTTTGAATGAGTATTTAGCGGTGACTAATCCTGAAGTTGCTCTAATTGCGATGAGTATGGTTGAGAGTAAGTATCCACAGGTATTCGATCGATTAAACCGATCGAGGTAAATTTTTTCCAACTAGCACCAAAAAACCCGCCGAATGTCGATGGGTGTCTTTATTGCGGTCAAAAATCGATCTAATATGGAATTGTGTTGGGTTGCGGATGTAAGCATGGCGGAAAAATTAAAAGTAATCAAAGTTGAAACCACGCTCCGGTTTGAGGGATTGCCCTCAGCTAGAGAAATCCCGAACAAAAAGGTTAAAGTGCAGTTACCTCAAGCAGGTGGCACGATTTTCACTGTGATTATGAGTACGAGAAGCTGGCGCAGAGCTAAAGCTAGCGCGGCAGAATTTGTAAACTGGTCTGGAATCATCACGTCTGAAGATCTCAGCAAAAATGAGCATGGTTGGAGACTCTCAGAAGCGGGTGTCAAGATTCTGGAGACGGAAGTTAAACAGTCAAAGGAAGAGATCGAGCCAGTTGAGTTACCAAATCCGAATGCGCTCGAACCAAAAGTATTAAAAGTCGATACCAAGATTAGATTTGCGGGACTGCCTAAAGCCAAACCAATGCCGGATAAAAAAGTTAAGGTTCAATTAACCCGCGAAGAAGATGGGATAGTCTTCTCAGCTTTTCTGAATGCGAAAACTTGGCGTAAAGCTGAAGCTGATGCCAAAGAATTTAAACACTGGGTAGGTGTAATCTCTGGGAGATTTGGGACAAATGAGCAAGAAGCGGAATTGATGGAGGCAGGTGTCAAGATTTATGAAATGGAATCCTTACCACCGAAGAAAGAAGAAGAGGAATTAGTAATCAAGAGCTAGGAATCTACTTGGCTAAAAAATTAGCTACTAGGATCGTCGTCGTTATTTTCTATATATTAGACCTGTCCGGAAATTTTTAAGCGTTGCCCAGAGTAGGTTTGCGCTCAATGTCGATCTATAAATTTCAATCTATAGTTAAGGGCTTTAAGCCAACAAAATTAATTCTTATCGATTTACTAAGAAAAATATGAATCTTCTAAATCAATGTTAAGAGCTTTAATAGCTTACGGCGATTAAGTCACGCGATCGGCAGTTAATTTTCTACATTCGATCGAGAATCGATCGACAACATACAGATAAGTATCATCTTCAAACTAACACTTGTACTAAAACATTTTAAAGCTTGGTAGTTTTAAAAATTACTTAATCGTTAGCGAACTTTTCTATTGTCTTCAGTATTTGAGAGCTAACAGTGTATAGTAAATCACCAGCAAATATCTATACTCTGATATAATAAAAGAGTAGCAACTAAGTTAGTTACTACCCAAATCTAAAATATTTCATTGACTATTGTAGATGAAGCTGCGAGCAAATCATACCCCTGGGTGTAGCGGTACCCTCTGCCAGCGCACCAAGAAAAAGAAATTGAAAAATGGCAAGATTCAAGAATATCCAATAGTTATAGGAGAGCGCGATCGAAATAATATTCTTCATTGGTTTTGGCATCTAAGTTTCAAGCTCAAACAAACAGATGGTAGTTTTAAATCTTCTACCGTTTCCGTTAGAGCGGAACAAGTAAAAGCGATTCAAAATTTTATTACAAATAATATTCAGCTAGAGGCAATCTTGAACTATTTACAAAGTTCCAAGTAATTACTTGGAACTAACTAGATTTTAACGATCGCCTATATATCCTCTGCTTAAGTTAAAAGTCAGCTTTATGATATCCATAGTTTTTCAGCATCAATTCCATAAGATCCAAGAATATTATTTTAGTTCCAAGTAATTACTTGGAACTAAAGAAGATCGATAAATAATTACGCTAAATGACGTAATTATTTTTTTCATTGTGTCTGTCAGATTGAATATTTTTCATGATCCTTGGGACAAATTTCAAGCAGCTTCTTAAATCTTCAATTTCTTAGAGCGGCTTTTCCGTGACTTTAGCTCGCTTGCAGCCCTGCACATCGTAGGGATACTTACTTCCAGCCCAGTTTTTTCTTCTAAAATCTCACAGTATCGCGCCAGAGTTTCGTTTGGCTGTTCCTGAAACATTTTTCGCAGCAGTACTGTATGAGATTTTAAGATGCTCTTACTTGACTGCCTTGACTCTGTTCCATTCGTCAAGCCTTCCCGCTCCCTCGTGACATACTTTTGCACGATATTCTTAGACACCCCAATTCTTTTAGCCACAGAGCGAATCGTGCTTCCAGGCTCGTTATAGGCACTAACAATTTTTGATATTAAGTCTGGAGAAAAAGATCGCATATTCTTGTCCCTCATTAATTGAAAATTTAAGTTGTGTAACGCGCTCGTCAACAATTGACTTCACTATTTTTTAAATGTAAAGTACGAACTATTAAATCATTAATGTCCATCGACTACTACCTACGTTAAATATTTAGTGATTGGATGTCAACTCAAGCTCGATCTGACATGAGTTCGAGAGAGGAATTAGCGATCGGATATTTTATGAATTTCAGCTATTTGATTGTTTGAATCGGTATTTACCTAAATCGTTCGAGTCACAGTTTATATTCTTAAAATCGAAGTGTGTCATTATGAGCTACATCAATTCACTCAACAAATCTCGGAAAAAGATTTCCTGGAAACAAATTCGCTATGTCTTAATTTCATTTTTCACTTCGATCGCTTGGGGATGGAATTTAGCCCCTAAAGCTGATGCCGCACCAATTTACGATGCTTTTGTAACCTATTCGACTACTAAAATCACAACGATCATGGCTGGATTCCCAGTCGCAGGGCCGCTGTTTACACTTCTGTTTACTGCCATTGCGAACCTGATTCCTTGGGCTGTACTGATGATGGTCGGCGGTATTGTCATCTGGCAAGCTTATTTGGGCTATCAGGAATACGATCGAGAAAACTTTTCGGGGATAGTTAAGCCTTTATTAAATATTATCGTCCTCATAATTCTTGTCATCGCGACAGACAGAATTGTCACCTTTATGTTCACTGGTGCTTAATTCAATCGACTATCTAATAGCTGTAACGGTGTTGACCTAATGATATGGAAAGAAAAACGCGAATCGAGGTAAATAGAGCCTTAAGACGCAGAGCGAAGATGATGGGCATTCCTCGCGATGTGGCGATCGTTTTGGCTTTAATCGTGGTTTTCTGTCTATTTTTAGGATACTTAAAGATTCCTGGCAATATCGTTATAGCTATTTTTGTAACTTTATTTTTCACGGCCTTACTTTCCTTAAAAGACGGAATGGCAGACGTATTAGCTAGAAATAGAGATCCGAAAAATTATACCAGAGGGTGTTTGGACTATCGATCGCCGTTTCCAGATTCGACCCCTCAATTCATAACCCGTCGCATTAAAAAAGACTAGCTGGTACAGTGTTCGTAGCCGCTCCAGCAGGTTATTTACTTGGTTTAAATCCTTTATTTTACGGATCGTTTATGAAAAATAAGGAAAGAAACAAATCCTCAAAACCAAAGCGAGAACTCAGAAAAATCAAGCATAAAGGTTTTGGCAAAAAGAAGAAGCTGCTTTACCCTCTGGAAACTTCTACACATTTGCAAAGTATCATCAACTATACCCTGCCAAATGGGATTCAAGTTGGTGCTTTGTTGATGAATGTCAGCGATAAAGTAGACTATCCAGAATATAAATTGCGATTTATTTGGGAATGCCCAGGCATTCACGATGACTTTGGCGAAGTAGCAGCTACATCTATCCTCAACTCGATTTCAGCTCTGGGACATCAATTACCCATCGGTGAGAAATTGCGCGTTGAATTTCAATCATTCTGCGATCGGAGCGATCGGCTCAATGAATTAATCGCCCAATTTGAAACGGCATCGCCCCAATCTCAGCAGTTAATCGCTGAGGAAATGGTAATTTTGCAAAATCTCGATACTAGCGGTCAACGTCGCCCTCACAAAGTGTTCTTGATGGGCACTTTTACACCTGACTTGGGAGCGCGAGAGCAAAAGCTAATTGAGAAAGTTATCAAATTCGGCTCTCTTTGGTATCACAGGTTGTCAGGCGCAATCGAAGAAGTTCGCCAGCAAGTAATCGATGCGATTCTTCTCAATGCTTACGAGCAGGGCTTTTTAGAATGGTCTAATCTATTTAGAGATAAACTTCAGCTCAAAGCCACTCCTTTATCTGGTGAAGAAGTATGGCAGCATTGCTGGAAAGAGCTAAATCGGTTTAACGATCGGGCGGAAGGACTCGAACCAGAGCCAGCACCACAAATTATCGAATTTAATCTCCAAAACGGGACTGTTGGGGAAAAAGTGCGGGTGCGACTGCATCCAACTACGGTGATGATGCGTTACCCATCTGCGGTTCCCTCTTCTAACCGCGACCACATCAAAGTCGATCGGCGATATGTCGGTAGTCTGCTGCTGAAACTTCAACCCAAAGTTTTTGAAGAAGTGGGTAATGAGTCGTACCAAGAAGTTCAACTGCATTATCTATCGAATTTAATGGCAGTCAGCTCGGCTTATGATTATCGAATCGTGCTAGAGCTATCGCGTCCCGAAGAGTTCGGCGTTCGCTACAACAACCAGCAACTCATCCGCCAGAATCATTACCGCAAGAAAGACATAGAGGAAAAGGGAAAAGTTGTTGACGTTTTGGCAGACGAGGAAATGAAAGAAGCCCTGGAAACAGAGCGGATGCTAATTAGTGGCGATACGAGTGTTGAATTTTCGCTCTGTATGTTTGTCTACAGAGAAACTTTAGAGCAAATGCACTTTGCCGCTCGTGACTTTAGCTCGCATTTTCGATCGCCAGCAATCCTGCTATTGGAAGTAGATACCTCTGATTCGCTGTGGGTATCATCGCTACCATTTTATGCCAAATCGATGTTAGTTGATGTCCGCGACAGGCGCGATCGCGAACGCCCTGAAATCGTGGCTGCTTACTTTCCATTGGTAACGACAGTTAATGCTCATAAATCTGGCATCGAATTTATTGCGAATAAGGGTGGTTCGCCCGTCTATTTCGATCCCTTCACCCACATGGGACATTCCGCCATTTGGGGTAAAACGCGAACTGGTAAAACTCTATTTGCAGCATTTAACATTCACAAATCACTGAGTCAAGAAATTCCAGTAACAATTCTCGATCAGCCGCCAACCAAAGAAGCGAGTTCGTTTGAAGCATTTACCAAACACATGGACGGGGCTTACGTCGATGTGTTCAACGATTCCCTTAACTTCTTTGAAACTCCCCTCCTAGATGAAGATATCGACCCCGATGCCCGTCAGGATATGAAAAGACAGAACGAAGATTTTATCCTCCAAATTCTGACTTCAATGGTTTTGGGCTGGAAGGGCGAACTTCCAGGAATAAGCAGCACTAAAGTGATTTCGATGTTGACAACCGCGCTCAAAAACTTCTTCAAAGACGAGCGGATTTTGATTCGTTACGAACGCGCCATTAATGGAGGCATTGGCTCTAGAGCTTGGCAAGATTATCCGGTACTGTCTGACTTCAAAAAGTTTTGCACGATCGAGCGCATCGATCTCAAAGATGCAACTCCTAGCGACCTCGATACTCTAAGCACGATCCAGCAGCAGATCCAACGGTGGATCGATGGCTCCTACGGTAAGACTATAAATTCTCCCAGTACCGTCAAACTCGACAGTCCGTTAATGACGATCGCCATGCGGGGAGTCAGCAACAACGATGATGCTGCTGTATTCGGCACAATTATGTACGCAGCGGCAATGCGGCGAGCCATCGGTTCGGCGAAAAAGAAGGGTTCGTTACTATTTATCGACGAAGCCTCGATTACCTTCGATTTAGCTCCGCTCTCACTGTGCGTTGGGCGGGTTGCAGCCAACGGACTCAAAGCGGGAATGCGCTTGATGATTGCCGCACAAGAGCCGAGCAGCGTGTTTAACAGTGCGGGTGGCAAGAAAATTAAGGACGCACTTTCATACCACCTCATCGGCAGAATTGGCGATAGTCTGTCCGAGTATTGCGATCCCGAATTGCTAGGAGTCCCTGAAGCATTGGCATTAAATAATGCCAGAAAAGATTTTGAGCCAGACAAAGCCACTTGCTCTAGCCAGTGGTTGCTCAAAATAGACGATCGGTTTACTGCCGCGCGAGTATATCTCCCGCCTTCGTTGGTGGCTCTGACAGCCAATAATATCGACGAGCAGCAAGAGCGTAGAGCGCGCATGGCAGAGCAAAACGGTCGGCTCGAACAATTAACCCTTACCCATTAAGAGGTAGATTTTGACGAAACATTCATTATTACTCGCGATCGCAGGGAATATTATCTTGTCGATCGTCGCGATTTCTGGAGCCAATGCTGCACAGTTACAGCCACAAATGACGCTTCCAGATTCAATCGCTCCTGGCAACATGATTGTAGATCCTGCCATACCGCCAACATTCAATCCCCAAGGCATTCAATCGATCCTCTCCAATCCTGGCAATCTTACTAATGTCTTTAGCGGCATTATCTCTGCCTTTCCAGGATTAGATCCGAATATTGCTTCAGCTCTGACAACTGCATCGCAATATGCACCGATCGCTCAAAGCGTCCTGGCGGGACAGGCACCTACCCCAGCACAAATCGGACAAGTTGCCGGGGGGATGAATGGGGGTACTGGAATTGGGATTAACTTTGGTGCCTGGGGACTAGATGCAGCGGGTCAAATCCAAGCATTGAATCCCGATGGCAGCGTCAAAACCGACGATCCGACAGGCAAAATGGTTGCTTATCAGGCTTCTAACATGATTAACGGCAAAGGTTTCGATACTAAAGCTGTCATCGCTCAATTGGATTTAGCTAAAGCTAAGTCTGGATCTAGTGTTGCCGAAGCCAATCGCCAAAGCACCAACAAAGCAGTTTCTTCGATTATGAGTGCGACTGGTGATGCTAGTAATTCTGCATTGGCGACTGGTGCCGCCCAAGCTAACATCAGTGCCCAAGCAGGTAGCAGTTTCAATCGCATGGGCGCAATGAATAATATGCTCTCCCAAAATCTGATCGTAGGTACCAATGCAAATACTATCGGTCTTGGTCTTTTATCTCAAGGCGAAAACCAAGCCAAGCAAAACGCTCTGGTACAACAGCGGAGTATGGCTGAGGACGAGCAAAAACGAGTGGAGGCAGATCTCGACGATCTCCAGATTAAATATCTAGAAGCTAGCCAGTTAAAAGCTCGCGCTCCTTGGTGCTACAGAATGAACACTTGTCCCCTCTAGTTTATCTATTTAATCCAATCGCAATCTATTTAAGATATTTTTTTCATCTAGATATCTTAAATAGATGAACAAGATTTTAGTTTAGAGGCCACAGTTATTATGCTTGTCGATTTTCCTAACATTACAATTTTAGCATCAACAGATCCCGCCGTAATTGCCGATCAATATCAAGCAGCTTTAAACAAAATCATCGCAATGTTCATCACTGGGGATGCTTCAGCGATGACCGATACCTTTTGGGCTGCAATAGTAGAGCCATGCAAACTTATTGCTGGAATTGGCGTTTTGTTTTGGCTGATACCGATTTTGCCAGATCTATCTCTTGATAATCTTAAAAATCACTTGCTCAGGATTTTAATGCTGTTGTTCATAACATTTATATTCATCAACAATGCTTACCCAGCGCGTGTTTTTGCTATTGGGAACTACGCCATGATTAAAGGGATAGATAGTGCCATAGCGGACAACCTAAAACTGCTTGGAAATGTCAATGCCGATCTTGCAAATCTTAAAATTGACAATCAAAAAATTAAAGCCATCAGCAATCAAATCCAAACTTGTATCAAACTACCGAAGACGATCGCCGATCCCGACCCCGCCAAGCCTGGAAATGTTATTCCAAATCCAGCATACGTCCAGTGTGGTAAAGATGTTAAGACAATGGTCGTACAGGCTAAACTATCGATAAATAACCCAGAAATTGTCAAAGAATTAGCTAATACCGAAGCCAAACTAAATGCGATCGTTGATGGCTATGATTACAATAGTGCCTGGAATCAGTTTGTTACTTTTGTAAACGACCCTGATAAATGGATACGTAATAATCTTTTCGGGTCTATCCTAGATGCTTGGTCTTACGTAATCAATCAATCAACCGACGAAAGTTTTATTTTATCCATTCTTGCTTTACCGATTTCACTTGCATTCTCATTTATAAATACCAAGCCATTCGAGATTTGGTTTGCTTCATTATGGGGATTGGGCATATTCAAGTTTTCATTGACGATTCTAAGTGGTTGTGTTTCGTTTATGAACGCAAACTTAGTTGGTGGTACGCCAGTCTGGGGCATGGAGTTAAGTTATGCCCTCGGTGCGCCAATAATTGCTGGAATAATTGCCAAAGGTGGCGGAGAAGGTCTTATAGCACTAATGGCTCAGGTTTCAACTGAATTAACCGGACTGATGAAACCTTCTGCCAAGTAATTCATTAAAAATCATATCATCTGCCATTAGCTCGCTTTACTATTAAACATGATGAAAGTCAGACAAATTTCAAACTTTATTCCGCCTAGCGATGAGCCGTCATCAGCAATAGTTATCGATCGGGAAATTGCCGATTCCGCGCAGCGGACGCTACGCGAACGACAAGAAGAATATCTTGTAGATAGTTCGGCAACAATTAGCTCAAAAAATATTATTACTGGCTGGAAGATTGCCACCTTTGGGCTACTCGTTGGCAATGCTCTGTTTGGAATAGTTATTATCGGCATGTTATTTGCCGCCATCTCACGATCGATGCCGACATTCATTACTCGTGGTAATGGTGAAACAGAAACACTCGAATTCTTTACGGGAAACGATCGCTCGCCGACTTTAATAAAATTCTTCGCTCAAAAAACAATGAGCGGTATTTATACCTGGCGAAATACCTTACCGGAACAAGGCAATATTCCCGATCCTGGTATTGCTGTTGAAGGCGGCAGAAAAATTCCGACTACTGCATATCGCTATACTCTGGCCTTAGAGCCAGAATTTGCGAACAGTTATCGCAAAGCATTAAGCGAGCTGCAATCGATCGTGCAAGGGAATGGCAATAGCGCGATGCAAACTGCATACATCGTCGAGCAAATTGGCGAGCCAGAATCTTTAGGCTCTGGTAAATGGAAGATTAAAGTTGCTGGTACTCAATTAATTGTCAACAACAACAATGAGCAACCGAGAAAACTCAACATTAACGTCGAGATGATTGTCAGAGCCGTGGTACCACCACTTTTATCAGAGGTCACTAGCAAATATAAAGATATCGGCATTGCCAAAGCCGCTCAAATAGCTCGCGCCGAAGGCTTAGAAGTTATCTCGATTACAAACATCAAGTAAGTTATTTACTCTACAACATCAAGGAATAGTTAAATGTCACAGCAAAAGTTAACCCTCGAAGAAGTGTCTAAAAATATGGGAATACAATTGCCAAAATCTGGCGATGTATCACCAGAATCGCAAACTAAACCCGCTAGTGCCGCTGAGTTACAAGAAGATTCACAGGCACCAGAAAGAAATCCAAAGCTCCAGATCCTATTAATTGGATTGGCACTATTTAGCACTCTAGGCATTGGAACTATGCTGCTATTGTGGGGTTTAGGCAGCGCGACAACTCCGCAAGTTGCCAAAAAACCGGATTCTCTATCGAGCGAACAAGCTACTGCATCGACTCCAGAACAGCAAAAAGAAGTTGCGGACTTAAAAACTAAGCTGGTGATGGAACAGCAAAAATCAGAAGCAGCAAGACTCGCAGCACAGCAAGCAAAAGCTTCATCGCCAAGTCCAACCCCAACCCCCAGCTCCTCTGCATTAACAACTCCAGTTGCTACTGCTAATGCCACCAAACCGATCGAAAAGATGCAGCCTTCAGACAGCGACAGGGCACAGTTAGCCTCTTTACAACAGCAAAAACAACAGGAAGCAGCCCAGTTAGCCTCTTTGCAACAGCAAAAACAACAGGAAGCAGCCCAGTTAGCCTCTTTGCGCCAATCTCGCCAACGAGAGGCATCACAGCCTATAGCAGCTCGACCCCAGCCAGCTAGCGAAAAAAGTCAAGCTTCGCTCCGAAGCCAGCGAAATGGCAACATAGCAAGAACTTTTTCACCACAACCTGCAAGAGTCGTCCAACGAAATCAGATCGCCGCAGCTCAAATACCAAAAATTAGTCAGCCTACAGTTGCTCCACAACCCAGACTCGACTGGGAGCAAGCATCAAGCTTAGCTAATTATGGCGGTACTTCTGGTGCTGACTCCAGCATCAAGCCAACAGATCGCTCCTTCGCGCTTACTGGAAACAGTGCCATGTCACCCGTTCTCCGCTTGCCAGTCGGTCAAGTAGTCTCTGGAAAGCTGGTCACACCTTTTTACACATTAATTTCTGATGGGGGCGGGATGTCTCAAAACGCCAAGGCTTCAGCAACAGTGACGATCGACAAAGCGGTCGAGGTCGGTAGTGGCTGGCATCTACCAGTTGGCACCGCGATCGAATTCGAGCTACAAATTGCCGATAACGGCATGATTCAAGCAGTATCGAAAAAAGTTACCTATGGCAATACTGAAATTGCCATCCCGCCAGGAGCATTTAGTATCACTGGTAACGACAACCAACCTCTATTCGCCCAAATCAAAGAAGTTAACGGTTCGCAGCTTGCCGCAGCCGATACCCGCGCTGCAATCTTCGGTGGTGCGGCTGAACTTGGTAACGTCTTGGTCAACAGTGGCAATAGCAGTACTGTCACTGTCGGACTGGGTACGACGATCGCCACTCAAAGTAATGCCAGCCCTAACATTCTCGGTGCTTTAGTTAAAGGTGCTTTTAGTCCGCTCGCTCAAACTCAAATCAGCCGTGCCAACACTATGGCGAGCCGAGTGGACAAGATGAGTAAAGTCGGCTACTTACTTCCTGGAACCCCAATGCGCGTGTATGTCGCCCAAGCTGCAACGTTTCAACTTCCTATGGACAATAGTAACCCTCCTCAAACGCTAAGTTTGACCCAAAATTACCAACCCACTCCAGAGCCAAAGGTTGCTCGATTGGATAACTCAGCTACTTCATTAATTGTAGAAACACCAACAGATCCAGAAGTGATTCAGTCGGTCACTAATTCTGGTGGAGCGAATGTTGTTGCACCCAATCCTTTCTACGTTTCTCCACTCCAAAAACCCAGCCCATCGCCCCAGTATGTAAGAACTCCAACCCAGTCGTCGATCCAGCCTCCAGCGATCGAATCTAACTACACGACTGCCCCTGCTCGACCTCAAGTAACTTCAAATCAGCCGCTCGATCGATCTCCAGCAATCGATCCCAACAACACAACCGTTCCTACTCAGCCGCTAGGAACCCCAACTCAGCCATCTATCCAGCCTCAAGCTATAAATCCCGATTATACAACCGTTCCTACTCAGCCACCAGGAACCCCAGTTCAATCCTTTACCCCTCAACCTCCTACTATCAATCCTAATTATCCGGCTGCTCCAACTCAACCGATAACCGTACAGACTTCCCAAGGCAATTATGTTATTAAGTAAAATGCCAGTTTTGGTATTAGTTTCACTTTTACTTCCTACCGCTGCTGTTAAGGCTAGTACGGTGTCATTACAAAGAGATCTAGTAATTGCCAATGTATCCGAGAATACAGGGCAATTACTCGATTGGTCGGCAACCGATCGCCGGATCGAACGAATATTTTTTGACAATCCCGAACGCTTCCGAGATTCATTTGTAATTACTACCGATGGTTGCACAAACAATAAATGTGTCAATGCTTCACTTTTAAATATTAGTGCCCGTCCTGGGGGTCGTTACCCTAATGGTTCGCTCAAAGTAATCCTCAACGATCGGGCAGGTAGAAAGCGTATTTTGACAGTGAATGTAGTTAAGGTCAAACAGGTTGACGATAGCGTGATGACATTTTCACCCGTTGCGATTCTCAGTCAACCCAATTATCGACCGCCGCAATTTTATAACGATCGGCCTGTTTATCCAACTTCCAATCGAAAAGAGACGGCAAACTCAAATTCATTTTACATAAACAACTCAACAACTCGCCGCTAATTAGGTAAAGCGATCGTCCTTCGACGCGATCGCGAAGCGCGCCGAGGCGGTCGAGTATCGATCTTAAGCAGGGGCTTTTAAGAGATATGAATCAGCATGTTTTACAGCAGATGGCAGTTTACATTCAGGCAATAATTGTCTTTTTAGTTGTTTTAGGAATATCTTTTGAATTGTACATTAAATTAGCTAATTTGAGACGCAACTACATTCCAAAAAAGCGATGACAAATCAAATAAATATGAATCAGCGAAATTGGCAAGTGTTTCAAATTTACGCTCTTAGAGCCATTGTAATTTTAGGTTCTCCAGTACCTAATGTGCTAATTAAATGAGAATCGAGGCAGTACAAGAGAAAGAAAATAAAATAAATATGTCAAAACTGCTGACGAGGAGAGGAAAAGCAAGATAATGAAGAGAGGAAGAAATAGTAAGAAGAGCGGCGGGCAGGGCAAGTGGCAACAAAAAAGGAACTCAAGCTACTAACGGAGCTATTAGGAATAGAAGGAATGCGAGTAGAGTCGCAGCGACAATATGAAGGAATAGGCATCATCTTACAGGTAGAAGCAATAAAGAAAGAAAGCAAATGCCATAGATGCGGAACGAAGAGTAGTAGCTTACATCAGAATAATAGATACATAGTAAAAGATTTGCCGTGGGGAGAGCAGCAAGTTCACCTAGAAATAAACAGAAGACAATTTAAATGTAAAAAATGTCAAAAACCATTTAGCGAACAACTAGAATTTGTTAAAGGCAGAAGAACATATACTTCAAGACTAGCTAAAAAAATCCTAGCAGAAGCACTAGAAGGAGATATTCAGAGCGTAGCTAGAACAGGAGTAATGACGACAGCAGAAATAGAGAGAATAATTGAAGACGCAGCAGCAGAGCTAAACGGAGAAAAGCCAACGGATTTAAGAAAACTGGGAATAGATGAAATAGCAATGGTAAAAGGACAAGGAAAATATTGTGCAGTATTAGTAGATATAGAGCGAGGAAAATTATTAGCAATAATCGAAAGCAGAAAGAGTGAAGAAATAGAGAAAATCCTGAAAGGATGGGGGACAGAGGTACTGGAAAGGATCGAAGAAGTCAGCATAGACTTATGGAAAGGGTATAAAAGCTTAGCGATAGAAGTGATGCCTAATGCTCAAGTAGTAGCAGACAGATTTCATGTAACAGCGCAAATAAATAGTGAGTTAGATAAGCTGAGAAAACAAGAAAAAAGAGCGATAGAGGCTAAACTTAAATCCGCAAAGACATTAGAGCAAAAGAATGAATACACTCGGCAATTGGCAGTAATAAAATCGAGTAAATATGCGCTGCTAAAAAATGAAAAAGAGTTAAGAGAGGAGAAAGAACAAGAGAAGCTCAAGCAGGTTAGAGAAGAATTTGCCAACATTAGGGCAGCACATCTACTCAAAGAAAAATGGAGAGAGATAATGGAAAAAACAACATCGTGGATGAGAGGACTATTGAAAATTAGACATTGGCTGGTAAGAGCCAAGCAGCATTTGCCAAATAGTTGTGGCACAATCTCGCGATGGTTAACAGAGATAGTTGCTTACTTTGATGAGCGAACTACTAGTGGTGTAGTTGAGGGAATTAATAATAAGATTAAGCTCATCAAGCGTACTGCTTATGGCTTCACTAATTTCAACAACTTCCGAAACAGATGCTTGCTAACTTGGAGATTCAATTATTGATTTAGCACATTAGGTACTGGAGAACCTAATTTTAGTATGCACAGGTGCTTTAATTAGTGCTGTCTCTGGAATGTATGGTATGGCGCGTTACTTTACTCCCAATAATCAACAAACAACTAAATAAATGAGAAGTCAGACTTTTAGACACTACAGATCGGAATCTATCGGGCAATGGTTTTATAAAAATCGTCTCACGTTCTTCAAGGTTGCAATGAGAACGGCGATCTACTCGATGATTTTGATGTCTTTTTACAACATTTTCACAGGCGGCTTGAGTGTTTATCTATTTCTAAAAGAGGCTGTATTTCCTATTTTTAACGAATTAATGTAGCGTGAATTGTTTCCTATTTTTAATGAGGTAATGTAGCATGAATTTACGCAATCTTTTTATAGCTATTACGATCGCGAGCGGTTTCACACTTCCCGTTCGCGCCGAAGGAACAGATTCTCAATTGAGTAGCGAACAACTAGCTGGAGTCAAAACAGCACTATCTCAAGCGACATTTGCCAATAGTCCGCCAACGACTACATCCGCAGTTTATGTTGCCGATCCCCGCATCCCGCAAATTCCTAGTTTTTCATACACTGTGGGGACGCCACTTGCTAAAGCGGTTCCAGGGGCAATGGTGTCGATGATGGGGGCGAGTAAGTACTCTCCCCAGTCGGCAACTACAGATTCGGGAGGCGATCCCAATGCCTTTGCCAACGCTAAACTAACTGCCATGCCTTTCCTCGGCAAATTGCCCTTTGCTTCTGTCGTCGCGGCAAATCCCCAGCTTGCAAACTTAAAAGTAGGAGACGTTTTTCCAAGCTGGGGCGCAGCCGATCCATCTAAATCGATCGCTGATATTGCCAATAGCCCACTGGGGCAAATCCCTCTCCCTACTGAAGTTCTATCCAATACCCTAACATCAAACCTTCCTGGCATTACCACCACCTTATACGGCGATTATCCTGGCATCGGCAAACCACCGCTAGATCTCAACAATTTAAGTGAGACGGTTTATGTTGCGGATTTACCTGGTGTTTCTAAATTATCCTGGGACAATTTTATAAAAATCGACGCCATCCCAGCAGGATTGACGCTGCTAAAATTCGATCTGCTCCATTCGGGACAGAGAGAATTAAGCGTTGCTAATGGCGATAAAGTTGCTGCCGGAAGTAATAAAGAGCCGAATGCTCCCTGTAAAAACTGCGATGCAGTCGAATTGCTCAGTGCCGTAGCCTCCGATAGCAATCTAAGCCCTTACAACGGGACGATTTCGCCAATTGGCTTGCAGCTTAAAGGTGGTTATGGATTGCTCGGCGATTTGCTTACTGCGGCTGGGGTTCGGGAGGATTCGGGGTTTGAAGTGCCATACATCGGTTTTGACGGCTGCGGCTCGAAATGGTCTGCCAGATCTCCCAATATCCAGGGTGGGACGATCCAACAAACCCTCAATTTTCGCTATTGTTTCACTCTGCCATTTCTTGGATTCCAGGCTACTCCCTATTTTTTCCCATTGCCGTTGCCGTTGCCAGCTAACGAGAAGCAAGCCAATTTGTTATTGCCAATGAGAGTTAAACCCGTTGCCAATAAATTATTACCATTGCCAACGGTACCAACGCCTCCATCAATCCCTTCGACTCCTTCAATAGCTTCAGTTTCACCATCCCCAAACACTTCATCTGCTCCCACCATTCCATCTGCTATTGGGATTGACAAAGTAGCCTTATTTGGGAGTGCAACGAAGAACTCATATAGTCCGACTTTAAATATTTATTCCGATGGGGGATCGTCAGCTAAATTAACTGTAGGCAGCACACTTATTGCATTCGATCGTCAGCATATCTCCCAAACTCGACGATCGTTATAAGTAAATCGAAATACTCTGTATCCCACTTATCCGATGAAAAGTTTAAAAAGATTGACACCAACATTTACATTGGCAGCTTTACTGGCAATAAGTGGGGTTTCCATCGCAATTCCAGTAGCAAATTGGATTGGAAGTAGAATTAATACTCCCACTAAATATTCGATTGCTACAGATATTTCTTCAACTCAAGAAGTAGAGAGAATAGTCGAGCGCAGCGTCTACACTTCTAAAGATTTTGCGGCATCACAAGTCGCTAAAAAGATTCTGGCAGCACAGATTGAAAGTGGCGGCACCACATTTACGATTTATCGGTTTAATTTTCCGCAGACTTGTGGTAAAGCAGGTTGCTTGCATGTCGTAGTAGACGAGCGCGATAAATATGCCAATTCCCTACAGTTAATCGATTTACCAGATAAATCATTCCCTTTTGCAGCTATTAAAAAAGATGGTTGCTTCAACGTCCGACAACCAGTAGATAGCGCGATCGATAATTATGAAATATGCAAGCGTAGTTAGCCAGATTCCCAGTCCGTTTCCAAAGGTACCGAAGTTAGATTCCTCTCTGATGACTGTTTTAGGGCTAGGGGTTCTGTTCGTCATCCTCAGCATCATTCAGAGCAGACAAAAGAAACAAGGAAAAACGGCTACCGCAAGGTGGGCTACTCCAAGCGAGATTCAAAAGTGCCGCAAGCTGGCTAAAAGCGCGATCCGCAGGCGTAAATTCGATAATGCCGCCTACTATATCACCGAACCGATCGGTGTCCCTGTAAGCCGCCCAGACCGCATTCTGGGGCGAAAGTCCGGCGCGAGTATCATGTTTCCCGAAATCAATCGGGGGATGCTAGTCTGCGGTGCTACTGGTTGTGGCAAGACTGACAATATCATCAATCCTTGCCTACATTCGGCGATCGCTCAGGGAATGTCGATCGCGTTATTCGATGGCAAGGGTCGTGGCGGTCAATCTGAGACGTTAATTCCGCTCGCACTCAGACATGGATATGAGGTGAGAGTTTTAGCTCCAGGCGACCCGATTTCCAACACTTTTAATACTTTTGACTCGATTAAAGACGAGCGAGATGTTGCTGGGGCACGGGAGCGAGTAGCAGTACTAATTGACAATACCAGCGAAAAGGATGCTAAGAAGGACTCATTCTTCGATCCTGCGGGATCTTCGGTTTTATCTGGTGCTTTCTTACTAGCTAAATGGGTCGCCAAAACCGAAGGAGATCCGCTGCTTGCCAATATTCTGATGGTGAACCAGATTCTCAAATTGCCCGATTTATCCAAGCGATTGCAAGCCTGTCGCGACACCATCGATCCCTGGATATATTCTGAATTTGGAATCCTGACAGCGACGAGCAAAAAAGCAAGTCAAAATAGTCCCGAAGGTAGTATTTTGGCAACTGCGATTAAAATGCTGGCTCCGCTGGTAATACCGAATTATCTCCAGACGTTTTGCGGTAAAACCACATTTCCAGGCTTCGACCCTCAAGATCCGCTCAAGGTCGATGGCAAGCAAATGGTCGTGTTCATGCTCGATCCCGACAATGTAGCTAGTACCGTGCCATTAATTGCGATGGCAATTCACCAAGTCGTTGCTTATAACCTCAGAGCTGGGAGGCAAGAAGCAATGGTGGTCAGTCTCGACGAGTTTCATTTACTCAATTTACCCATCGTTCTAAAATGGTTGGCTGTCGATCGGTACAACGGATCTTCAATCATCATCGGTACGCAATATCTCAGTCAATTAGATGCCATCTATGGCAAAGATCGAGCTAAAGGCTTTCTAACTAACTGTAATACCAAAGCATGGTTTAACCCTGGCGATCCCGATACCGAACAAGCTCTCTCGAAAGCATTCGGAGAAGAAGAACTCCAATTAAAATCAAACTCTAAGTCTTATAACTTTGGTAAAAATAGTGGTAACAGCCGTTCGGAGAACGACCAGCTACATAAAAAGCCATTGATTGAAGCCCATATTATCGGTCAATTTCCTAAAGGTAAATGTATCATTCAGTCTCCAGGAACGGGAGATAAAGATAACGTTAGTATTCCTTTCGTCCATCAGTTTAGTTACGATCCAAAGCAAAGTAAAGCTTTCAAAGAACGTTCGATCGAGGATTACAATGCTGTTAGAGAAATCATTTGCGCTCACAACAATAATTCTCCTCAAACTTATTTTAGTCAAGAGCTGCATCGTTACACAGAGATCTTAGAACGACTATTGACACTGAGGTCTGAACCTGAAACTGCGAGCAATTCAAAAGTAATTCTCAATCCTTTACATGTGATTGGATTCAATATTTTAAATTTGTGTCAAGCAGCTAAATTCGATCTATCTAACTACACGATCGAGCCTCAAAAAAAATATTATGTCCCTGACGATTTAATAGTCAATGGTGACATTAAATCTCCATTAAGTTATCAAGATGTTATTAAATTGCTAGAATATACAAGAGATCGGGACGAGCAACCGCCGCCGCCCATCCCCGCCGCTACGGGCGTGAATCTCTAGATATTATCGTTAGGGGTTGGCGGGGATTAGGCTTGCGGCTGTCATATTTTTACTCAACTTAAATTTATGCTAACTACACCAACTTGTTGGGATCGAATCTACGTCAGAACAGATAAACAATGTCTATTCGCGTTAGATTGTGGCAGTCCCTTTTATGTCGAGGTCGATCCTTTATTACCTCAAACATATATCTCTATCCATTTAAACGATCGACTGATCTATTTCCACGATCTAGAGGCTAAACGAACGTTAGTAGAATGTCCGATCGGTATGGCTATTTATAACAGCCATAAAAAGCAGCTTGAGGATATGAACGAAGAAAGTGAGTTTGACGATCGATGCAAGATACCTTTTCACTGGCTATGCGATGGCGACGGACAAAGGATCGTGCTTAATATCGAACGTGATGATGGTAATTATGATGGACGACCTCTTTATGTGAAGGGACAATACGCGATCGATATTGTCGAACAAGCTGGATATTCCAATTTTTATGACTGTTCTTTAGCTGAGTATATTGGAATGCCGTTCGATCCAGAGAAACTATATTTTATCCCACCACATTGGGTCGAAGGTGAAATTGTCGATCTGTCACCGTCAGGAATACAAGATATTGTCGATTGGAATACCACTATAGATATTGGCAATATATTTGTCGAGAAAGATCCGACAACTGGTTCTGATACTTTTTGTGTTATTGGTAGTGACATCGAAAAGTCTTTAGAGGTAGCAGGTATCGATATGGGTTTCGATATCGAAGATGATAAAAAGTACTATATTCCTGCCGACTTAACAGTCGATGGACGAGCAAGATCGTTTAAAACCGATGATATTTGCCATTTAGTTGCATACAACAAGAAAAATACTAACCACCGTGCTCCGTTCTAACCTTTAGATCGGGAAAATAGATGCAGGAAACTTATAGCCAAATTCACAGTCAATCGGAACGGTCATCTCAACAGCTCAACCAAGCAGGAGCTAGTGCATTTGCAAATTTGATGGCAGCATTAGTAAAGCTTTCCAATCGGGAGAAAAAGAACAAGACCAAATCTAAAAAACTTACAGTAACTCGTACAAATCCCTCAGAAGCACGTTCTGTCGAATCGGCTACAGCATCTCGCACAAATTTACCCGAAACAACTATGGATTCTGGAGTTAAAGTTACCCGAAAAGATTCTGACAATCCCGATCTTAGTCCAGAGCAACAGGCGGAACGATCGATCGAGCAGTTAAATAGCCGCTTGGCAAATCAGAAATCTTTCAGTCGCGAAATCGATGTTAATGGAACTAAATATAAGTTTGACAAGCAGCGTAATGGGTCGATAAGCATCGAATCTAAAGATTCTAGGTTATTTGCCAAACAGGGAAAATCTCCATTTTTATTCGCTCAATCAGAAAAACTTACATTTACTGGTGATAAACAAAAAATAATTAAAGATTTACCAAATATCGTCGCGCGGGTCGAGCGCGAATTAGATTTAGAAAAACCGAAGCAGATAAATAATCGAAATGAAGTCCTATACGGATACGACTCAAATAACAATTTCATTGACAATAAATTATCTCAAAAAGATGCTCAAGCTGTCCTCGATTTGATGGGTAGCAAAGAGGGAACTACTATCGCAGGAGGAGAGAACCTGCTAATCGAATACGATGGCAAAAAGCTGTTTGAAACTGACGCTCAAGGGGTGGTAACTCATAGTGCTTACGATCGTGACCCCGAACTCCTCAGCAGTATTAAGCTCAAGGATGAGAACGGACTGACAGAGCTTACGAATTACGCCAAACGCATGGCTGCGACTCCAGATCGTGAGGCTAAAGGCAGTAAGGTAGAAGTCAGCAAAACCAACCCCAAAGCTGAATTAGTACCCGAACCACTTCAAGCAGCTACCCCAGTAGCACCCCGATCCCCGATTGGAAAAACGCTCGATCGCGCCGAACCTACAACAGAGGTAGATCGAACTCAGACATCTACTGTCGTTTACGATCGAGTATTAAAGTCGGAGTTTGATAAAGTTAAGCCGAAAAGTGAAAAAACCGTAAATATTGATGGTGTAAAATTCAGACTCAACCGTCAAACTCAAAGAGGAACGCGCTCCATCTTCGTTACTCCAAATGAAGGTAGCAAATCTATTCAGATCGGCAAACTAGATAAAGACGGTAAATTTCAGCCAGCTCCCAAACTTAACGATCCAAACGTCACCAAAGCTCTAGAGAAAGTTTTGGTGGCACGAGGGATCGATCCTCAACCAGTCAAAGAAGCCCAACAACTCGAAGTAGCCGCTCGATCGAAAGATCCCAACTATTTACCGATCGCTAAAGAAAACGCGCCCAGCCCTACGCCTAATCTTAGCAACTCTCCCGAATTAGCAACTGCTGGTAACGCTCCAAGTATCAACACACCCAAACCTAAGCCTAAGAATAAAACTAACGCCCCCGAACAAGCTACCACCACTGCTAACGCTCAGACAGTTACCCTGCCGACTCAAGGCGAAAATGTACTTAACTCCACGCCTGACTCTAGCAATAACTCTCCACAGTTCGCACAGGGTAGCCCTGAGAGAACTCCTGCACCTGCCAACGCTCAGACAGTTACTCTGCCAACTCAAGGCGAGAAAGGAACCGTAACACTGCCGACTAACGGCGGTAATTCCGAAAGATCGCAGCCAGAACCAGAAGTATCACCAAGCCGATAAATTCTTTAATAGTATTACAAAAATGAATAATTTAGATAAAACTGATACCGTAGATGTTGCCGATAAAATACAAGATTACGATCGTCAAAAAGGAGATTGGATTTCAACCTATGGCTCTGAATTACTTCGAGCATCATTAGTAGCTGGTTACACATCCGATCGTCGATATGTAGAGGAAAGGGTGAAACTCGAACATCCAGATTTTCTAATACACACCCACCGATCGATAAAGAAAACCGATGCAGATTTTCTAATATATATCGATAGCTCAATCGAGAAATCAGATAGTCCACCAGCATATTGCTTGAAAGCATGTAGTGAAATAGTCGGTTCTTATTGTTCTGAGGATCGCTGGGGGGACAAAGATTACTACTTAACTATCGACAATTATCTGGGTGAAAATAAGATAGTTAAAAAAATAATAGCTCCTACTGAAGTTATCGAAGCTAAATCTAATTTATTCGAGGATGTTAAATTAGATTCTAAAGAATCTAATTTAAGTATTGAAGAAAATAACAATATCCTCAATAGCTATGAATCCGACAAGAGAGATTGGATCTTTGATTTTGGATCGGACTTATTACAGTATTCGATCGTTAGCAATTATGAATCAGACATTAGATATGTTTCAGAGCGAGCTGCAATCGAGTATCCTGGCTTTCACCCGTCAGAATCACAGCATCAAAGAACTGATAGTCCGCCAGAATATTGCTTAAAAGCATGTTTGCGGGAGGATTTAGAATCTTATGTTTCCCAAGCGAAATTCCATTTGCATGATGATTACTACATCACTATCGACAATTTCTTAGGTAAACATCAGATCGTCAAGAAAATTGATGAGCTGCCAAGAACCACTGAAGTTAAATCACTTCATCAACAAGAAACGAAATCTCAACTGCCAAAACTTTTTGCAATTGCCACAATCGCTAGTCTATACGGCTTTATCTGGGGCATACCTCTATTTTCTACATTAACACAACACTTATCGCCTGCAAAAATATCTCCAGCGCGTCAGGCGATGCTACATAAATTATCTGTTTTACAACCTTGACCAAAACATGTCCCAGCCAGATTTCATCCAACTAATAACCCAACACCGGATCGTCCTAGTGCGCTGCAATCCACTCGATCGCGAATGGATCGTCAATACTCATCTAAGCGACTGTCAGCGGTGGCGATTAAATGTGGCGATTGGCGACGATTCTCTCTCTTCGCCGTTCCCGCTGCTGCTCGATGCCATCCGTAATGTAAGTACGAGTGGCGGCAATTTCATCTTCGATAATTACTTGACATTCGTCGCCACGCTCGCGCCCTGGGAGCGGCAATTAATCTACGAGCAGTTCGCCGATCTCTACTCTCTGTGCCAACATCAATATCGGATCGTGCTGTTGCAAACAGACGATAGCGTATTGCCGCTCGAACTGGCGCGATTTGTCTATGAGTACGCCTGGAAGTTGCCCACTATTACGGAGATTACTGAGTTATTTAGCCAATACCACTTCGAGCCAAGCGATCGCAATCTCAGGCTGGCATCGGGGCTAGCTTATCAAGATTTGAAGCTCGCGCTCCAGCAGTCGAGCGAGAGTTCGGAGCCAGAAATATACTTAGAAACATACCGTAACGCCCGTTTATCTCTAATGGGCGTTAAGTACGACCCGCCACCAGTTTTTAAAGAAATTGCGGGTTTAGATGAGCTTGTCGCCGCCATCGACAAGCTCAAATTTAGATTCAGCCAGCGAGCGATCGACATCGGGCTACCTTACCCCAAAGGTTGGCTCTTAGTGGGCATACCAGGGACGGGGAAGACTTACTCGGCAAGGTCTATTGCCTCTGCTCTGGGCTACCCCATGCTATCGCTAGAGATCGATAAAATCAAAGTTGGCGGTTTGACTGCAATGGCAAGGGTTTTGGAGATCGCTCGCGTCTGCGCTCCGTGCATTTTTTACATGGATGAGATCGAGAAACTATTTACCAGAGATGATAAACCGCTACTTTCATTGCTATTGACTTGGCTTCAAGATAAAACTTTCCCCGTTTTCGTCATCGGTACTCTCAACAGAATTGAAGATTTACCAGTTGAAGCCACACGCGCTGGAAGATTCGATACTGTCTGGGAAGTCGATTCTCCAGATGCCGAATCTCGTTTAAATTTATTCTTACTATTTCTCAAACGATTCGATGCTAGATTCAAAGATAGTATCGTTTTTGATAAGTACGAATGGCAAGGTATTCTCGACGAAACGATTGAGTATGTCGGTGCCGAAATCGAGCAAATTGTCGTCGATACAGTTGCAAAAGTTAAGGAGTGCGACCTTAATGCAGAAGTGACAGCAAGAGATTTACTTGAAGAGGCAATGCAGTTTAATTGCATCTTCAACCGTAACTCCAAACAAATCGTGTTAATGCGGAATTCAATCCGCGAGTTAGCCAAGCCCTCTCATTCAAAAAAACAAAGTATTCTGGCACCTCGAAATATCGATCCCTACAGCCCTCCTAAAGTAAGTTCAAACTAAGCTTTAATAATCAAATGGTTACAGCTACTAACAAGAATGATAGCAATCCTGGTAAGTCACCCTTTACCACCTATATCGATGCTATCGATCGAAAACAAGCACTGGATAATATCGACAAGCTCGTTAATAGTCGAGAACTATCTACCGATGATGAAATTTATGATATTACTGGGACGATCGCTCAAATTGAAAAGATTAGCGAGTATTTAAGCGTGGTTACTTCTGCCGTACCTCAAGCACTTGGACTGCTTTTAGACGAAGAACGGCAGCAGCGTCAAACAGAAGCTACAGCTATCGATCTCAAACAAGAAGAACTATTTGAAAAACTTGCTAAAGATCGCGACAAATTACACAATCTAACCAAGCAAGCAATCGAGCGTAGCGGTCGGAATATTAATACCAAGCTTATCAGTTTATGTTGGGGTTTAGGTGGATGCTCTATCGGCGTGGTAGCAGCATCATTGCTAGCATATTTTGCCATGTTCCCTCAACAATTAAGATTAGCCAGAGGTTCGGATGGTGCCATGCTGGAATGGTTGAGTACTGCCGATGGTAAAATTCTCCGTCGTGCGTTTGTATCTGGCAATAGCTCTGTAGAAGAGTGCATCCGTAAAGGGTTAAAAAAGACTGGTAAACCTGTTTGTATGCTGGAGCTTAAGTGATATGAGGAGTTCTAAAAAAGATGAGCCTGTGGAGCAAGTAGAAGCAATAGGAGAAGCAAAAATAGACGACTCTATGGAAACAACCAAAGTACCAGAACCACCAAAAACAGACGATTCAAACATCCCAACATTACACCTTTCCAATGGATTTTTAGGAGGAGCTGGAAAATCTACTCTCGCCCGTCTATTTTGTGAGAGATTTATTAAGCTCGGTCGCGCGTTTACCTTAGTTGATGCCGATCCTAATTATAATGTAGCGCGAGCTTATGACAAAGAAACCGTGTCTCTTTGGCAGCAAAAGGATATAAAGTCTTCAGTTAGCTCGACGATCGGCAGTCGCTTCGGTCGATCGTTAGCAGATAAAGATGATGCTAAAAAGTCGCCAGTAAGTTCAAACATACTTAGCGAACAAATTATCTTCTCTAAAGATACTAAATTCAGCTATTTAGGCGATCGACTGTTCGATATAATATACAGTTTAAAGCAAGATATAATTTCATCTTTGCCAGCAAATGATGGAATCGATCTTTGGCTAGAAAGTAATAATATTAACGCACTTATGGCAAGCGAGTCACCGCCGTTTAGAGTTGTAAATTGGTGGTGCAGCTTTGGTAGCGGTACATCGCAACAAATGTTCGTCGATTTTGTTACCAAATATCCCAACCTGCACCATGTCTGCGTATTTAACTTAGGCATAACTAGTGCTGTTCCTAACTGGGATAGGTTCGATCCGTTACCTCTGCTAGACAAATTTTCACAGGATGGTAAAGTTAAAATTGCTAACATCCTGCCTTGGCTCGCCGATCCGGCAATTCTCGAAGCGGTAGATCTCGGCACTCCGTTACATGAAATTGTGAAGAATGGCTATAACGGGAAGCAACTCAATCCAATCGTGAAACTGAAAATAGATAAATGGTTGGAGAATAACTGGCAATCTTTTAGAAATACGGGGCATTTGCTTTGATTAATTATGTATCGTCAGGGGGAGAACTAGTCGATCGCGCTTTGCAAACTTTGCTAACGTGCTATGGAGCTTCATATCAACGGCACATCTTTCCCGCGCTCCCAGATTGGCAACTAGACGAGCTGTTGTGCGATCGTCAAGTTCACGCTCTGATGTCTGAGTGCGATCCTCTCAAATTTCATCTCTACCTAGATCGTCTCCCGATTAAAATCGATACTCGCGCTCACTGGTGGCAAGTTCTACCACCGTGTCACAAACAGATTCAAAAAATCGTCTCCTTAGTAGTAGGATTTAACAGTAAATATAAATACTTGAAATACAGCTTTTTCTTGAGTCAAGCTTATGAAGCATCTGTTTGGAAGACTATTTTTACTAGAGTAGAGCCGCACGTATTAAAGGCAATCGATCGAAAAGACATCCTATTTAGACTAGCCGATGTCAATCTTCATAAACTTAATTACACATATTATAATCGACAGATTCGTAGTTGCCTAGTTTATCCCCGTTCAGATCGCTATACAAATGCCAAAGTTTCTGACTTATTGTTAACAGTCAGCCAAATTCATCCTTATTTTTATTATTGATTTTTAGATTCTATGATCGCTAGACATTCAAAAAAAAAGATTAAAGAGTTACGCAAGAGCGATCTTGCCGACAAAATTATTATGGAGCTGCAAGCTGAGAGATTAAAGAACGAGCGGATAAATCAAGCTCGCAGACATCGATTACTTGGTGAGGTAGTTTCCAACCTGATGCAGTTAAAAGTAGTCGATTCTAATACGATCGAGCGGGGTTTAGATTTTTACTTGATTAGTACGGTCGATCGAGATTTATTCTCGCTTCCTCCCCGCAACAATCCACAAATTTAGTTTGAATCAAGCTGGTTTTAGCGAAGCGGTGACTGTCCGAACCGATTGCCAGCAGCTCACAATCGAAGCCAGAAAATTTCGGAGGTTCGGACAGTCAAAAACCAGCCGCCCCGCAGGGCAAGAATCTGTGTACATGCTTTTTATTCGAGCAGTTTAAAATAATTTTCAAGCCTTATAAAAGACAGCGGTTAACAGCTAGATTCGATTTGTTTAAAAAGTGGAATGCTCCGTTTAAATTATATAATTTATCGAATTTATCATCGCTATTATGAACAACTCCCAAAAAAGTTATGGAGCTTCACAAGATTTCAATTGCTTGGCACAACTCGATCCTAAATATGCTGAGTCTTATAATATTGGTTATTCGAGACGTGAAAACCTCAAGAATGTTTCGGGAGCATTAGCTGACTTCGATCGTGTCATTAAACTCTATCCTGACTCTGCTATCGCTTTGACAAACAGAGGTATTCTAAAGCACGAAGGACTCTATGATGTGGAAGGAACCTTGGCAGATTTCAATCGCGCACTTGCAATCGATTCAGACTGGGCAATTGCTTATAATAATCGTGGCGTTGTCAAGTATATCGATTTTAATGATGTTCCAGGGGCATTAGCTGACTTCGAGTGTGCCATTCAAATCGAGCCTGAATATGGTGGTGCTTATAACAATCTAGGCTTTGTAAAAAGCAGGAAGCCTAAAAATGTTGAAGGGGCTTTAGAAGATTTTAATCGAGCTATTCAAATTAAAGCTAATGCTCTCAATTATACGAATCGTGCCTGTTTAAAAGCCGATAATTTCCAAGACTTTCAAGGAGCTTTTGACGATTTTAGCAAAGCTATTCAATCTGATGACAGTCATCCCTTTTCATTCCAAAGCCGTGCTTGGACGAAGCATTACGATCTCAATGATTTTCAAGGTGCGTTAACGGACTACGATCGGGCAATCGAACTCGACCCTATTTAATCGAACTCGACCCTATTTATGCTTTTGCTTTTGAAAACCGCGCTCATCTGAGCTATTTTAAACTTAATAGTATATCTAGTGCCATTTCCGATCTTACCCAAGCTGCTCTCTTATTTAAAGAACAAAAGAAGCTAAAAGCTTATCAGAGGGTGATGGATAATTTGAAAATATGGGAAAAGAAGTGATTTTAAGCTG